>JAPOSK010000574.1:4839-8081 GCA_026709725.1 Paracoccaceae bacterium
TGACCATTGTAAATGTCTTGCCGGTGCCGGTCGCTCCCAGAAGGACCTGATCCCGTGCGGCCCGATTGATTTCCTGTGAGAGTTCGGTGATTGCCGTGGGCTGATCACCGGAAGGGACAAAATCCGTCTCAAGAACAAATGGCCTGCCACCCTCCGTTTTACGATGGTCCCGGGGTAACCGGAAACCGTGAAGGTTGAGTGTGGTGTCCGGTGCCTGAATATCCATGAATTCCACCCGTGATCAAAGACCGTCATCCCTTACTGCATTTCACTGTTTCATCATAGTCCGAGTTGCCCAGTCATCCGTGTATCCGTGCATGATTGCCACCGGCAGATCGGCAGTGATGGGCAGCCCGACGCGTGGGCAGTTTGCTTTTCGTCCCGGAGTTGATGATGGTCAGGCAAATCATGCGGTTCTTCTTGAAGATGCCCCGAATCCCCGGAAGCGTATTCAGGATTGTGGGGGAGTGCGGTGCTCCCGGGCCGCCTTGTCTGATCCCGGCAATCACAACGATCAGTTTTGCCGTGCACGGTCTTCACCACGCAGCCCCGCGTGATCGCAGGATATTTTGAAGTTTCAGACCTTGATGAGTGGAAAGTGACGGATCCGGAAGGGGGACTCCGGAGACTCTGTCTGCGGGTCGGGCAGGGGGCGTGCCCAACCGGTTGATGAGGTTCTTGATGATTTGCCCGGCATGTCAAGGCCGGGCGCAGACAGGACTCGCTGATGTCCCCATGTGGTGTGCCACTGGACGAACAGCCATGGGTGGGCACCATTGATCGCATTCCGGAATCAGCGGATCCATCTGTTGAATTCTGTAGTTTGCCAATTGCAACCACGGGATCTGCCATGCGACGCCATAAACAGCTGCAAAGGGCCATCACGACATGGGCTTGAAGACGGAACCCGAGATGGTTAATTTCATGCGCAGAGTCTGGAAGGCTGTGAGGTAACCAATGATCGCAAAAATCTACCGTCCTGCCCGGACCGCCATGCAGTCCGGTGAAGCCCGTACGCGGCAGTGGGTTCTTGAGTTCACCAAGACGGAAAGATCGAAGATTGATCCGCTGATGGGTTGGACAGGCAGCACCGGCACTGCCAATCAGATAAAGATGCACTTTGCCACATGCGAGGATGCAGTGCGGTATGCTCAGTCCCAGGGCCTGAAGTATATTGTCCAGAAGGCACAGAAGCGGCAGGCCAGGATCCGAAAGCATGGCTATGGTGAGAATTTTGCCTTCGAGAGACGGGAGTCCTGGACCCATTGATCATTTGCTGCGGGGTGCAGGTGGAGTCCGATGATGCATATGGCTTGCACTTCTGTCCCTGTCGCCTATGCATGGGCAACAGCGGCCCCTTAGCTCAACAGGATAGAGTAGCTGACTTCGAATCAGCAGGTTCGGGGTTCGAGTCCTCGAGGGGTCGCCATAATCTGTGAGTGGCTGGATTGCATGATGCATCCCGCAGTCTATCAAAACAACAGAGGGAATGATCAGGGAGGGCCCCTTAGCTCAACAGGATAGAGCGGCTGACTTCTAATCAGCAGGTTCGGGGTTCGAGTCCTCGAGGGGTCGCCATCTCATTGATCAGGTGTTGTATCGCTCCTGGATATGATCGCTCGAAAGAGTCCAATCAGATGCTCGGCTGTTGGACAACACAAAGTGACCGTTCGGGATATCATTGTCTTCCAGTTTGTGGCGAATGCCATCTTCATCCAAGCCGTAATGGATCCATCTTTCCCGCAAGCGCTGACGCAGGGTCGAATCGGACACATTCAGCATGACCGTTTTGTCGAAAAATGGCTGCAGATGATGCCATGGTTCCACGTTGCAGAGAAGATAGTTGCCCTCCACGATAATGATTGAGGCGGACTTCTTGATCAGCCGTGCGCCCGCACGGGCAATCTCAATTTCCCGGTCAAAGATCGGGACAACGACATCCTGGCAATCGCTCTCCCGCAGCCGCCTGAGGGTCCAGGCGAGGCCCATGACATCGAACGTATCGGGCGCGCCCTTCCGGGCAAGCCGTCCCATCGCACTCAGAAGAGAGTCATCATAATGATACCCATCCATGGGCAGAATCGCTGCATGGCTTGGCCTGTCAGCATTCAGCTGTGCTGCGATGAAGTCTGCAAGAGTGGATTTACCGGACCCGGGCGCACCCGCAATAGCGACAATCAAACGGGTCTCTTGGGCATCACGCAGCGAGGAGACCAGTTCGGCAATCCGGTTGCCTTGGGTCACAACAGGTGATACTGCCGTGCCTTGTTGTGCAGGAAGGGCAGGCCTTGTTGAATAACCGCAGTGTGATCGCTGGCAACCGGTCTCCAGACAGAAAGCGCCGAACCAATTTCCGGTGGCAGATTGACAAAACTCTCCATGGCGAGACCGCCCTCAAACCTGATCGCTGCCAGCGCAGCAAAGATCTCATCCCAGTCACATGTCCCGGTGCCCGGAATGCCGCGGTCACTTTCGGAAAGATGGATGTATTTCAGGGAATCACGGCACGCAAGAATTCCGTTGGCAACTCCCTTTTCCTCAATATTCATATGATAGGTATCGAGATGGACAAACATGTTCTCAACGCCGCAACGCTCGATCAGTTCCGCGGCCTGTGCACCGGTGTTCAGGAGATGGGTTTCATAGCGATTCACCGGCTCAATCCCAAACTGCAAACCCATTGATGCGGCCTGCCGGGCTGCGGATTCCATTGCACGGGCCACATTATCCAATTCTTCCTGACTTGGCGGTGATCCGGTCCGCTCACCAATCCCGCCATAGGTGACACCGCTCAGTGCCTCGGCACCGATCGTTTTTGTTTTTTCAAGTGCGACGGCTAAAAATGCAATGGCTGCATCAGGGTCTCTTGATGCCCAGCATGTCGCAGGCAATCCGAGCGAGCAGACAGCCCGGAGACCCGACGACTCCAGCAGTGTTCGTGTGTGATCAGCATTCACGGCTTCGGGTGTCAGCAGGGGAATTTCAATAAAATCAACACCGGCCGCCGCCGCTTCGCTCACCGCATATTCGGATCCTGGCAGATCCCAACGCATTGTCCACATGCTCGCATGGACACCCAATCCCCTCATATGCCGGCTCCTCACGCAATCTCCAGCCACCATACAGTGATCGAAGTCTGACCAAAATCGTCATCGGCATCATATGACATATGATGTCCTTCACAAGGAAACACACAATGAAACGATTGATAAAGGCCATCGCTGATGCCATGGGCTGTTTTC
>JAPOSK010000185.1 GCA_026709725.1 Paracoccaceae bacterium
ATGCACATCACCGGCAAGACCAAAAAACGATCACGGCGCCAGCGGGCATGACCGCAAGTCGCGGTCATACGCCGGAAGGGATCCGAGCCGGGACCGGGTCGACATCGATGACGGGGACCGGGCGGACCATCCTGTCCGCCCGGTCCGCCGCGCCATCCGCACCGTCAATCAGGCAGGCGGCGGGGATGCCTGAAGCCCGGAAGGGGTTCCGGCGTCTGAAGGGCTGGAGGCAGTTCCCCATCCTCAGGGAGGCCCCGGTGAGGCACCGTCGGATGTCACAGCTTGAGCGGGGGCGGGGTGTCGCATAAATGCAGCAGATGAGGCAGCGCCGCTCGGTGACGTTTCAACATCATCCGGGACAATCCCTTTGTCTGCCAATGCGTCGGGGAAAGATGACCCCTCAATAAAAGTCAATGCCATTGGGGGCACTGGGTTTGTCACAGCCACACATCTTCTTTATGTGCCCAATGCTCCCTGACATTTTCAAATCTTCGTCGCCGCATTGTGATCTTTTCCATCTCTCGTGGATAGAATGCCATCATAACTTCACACAATTGCAACATCCATGCTTTCCTTGAGTTTTGCGGCACAATTTGAATGTCATTTGAGTTGGCAATCTGTCCCCGACCCAAGGCACCGACAGTCAGGCACTGCCAATCAAGAAACTCAATTGGTGCGAACAAGACATCCGAGATCTTCAGATCTGTTCCGTCGACAGAATATCGAATCATGATGAGAGAGAGAACATTTTTGTCTGACTCATAAAATCGTGCCAGCCTCTCAACAGACGTGATGTTGGGCATATTGAACACGGTATCTTCTCTATGGGTCTTGACGTCTATCACGGAGTGGAAGTCCTCTGTATCGGTGAAGGCCATATCCGCCATGGCCCGCCGCGCAAAGTCACTGGAACACTCTTGACACCAACTTCCCAAGAAATCGCCAAATTTATCCGCGACCGGAAGCTCCAATGCATCTCCAACTGCTCGTGGGCTGCTGGCAGTTTGCGGGGTAAGAAACCCGTCCAATGAATTGATGTGTTCCTTTATCGCCGTCGCAACCTGCTCATGATGTCCCTGATAGCAGAAGTTCGATTTCATTCGAAAAGTGATCCCTCGAAATGATGTTCCCGCCTTCTCGCAGTCGATGTTCTCCGCTGTTGGGAGAATGAGTTGCGTTCCCAGAAAACGCCAGCATCATACCCTTGGATAATTGGGTCATGTCGTGCGGCACAAATGCGCTTCCGTGACCAGCAGAGATATTCAGAATTGATATCAACGCCACACCATTTCCTGGCCAGCTTTTCCGCAACCACCACGGAGGTCCCGCTTCCCAGGAATGGGTCAAAAACAAAATCGTTTTCTTTGGAGCTCGCCAGAGTTAATTTCGCGAACAACTTTTCCGGTTTTTGTGTGGGATGCGGAGTGTTTTCCGGCATGGACCAGAACGGCACTGTCAAGTCTGTCCATATGTTGGATGGATATGTCAGCCGATAGTTCCCGTTCCCTTCCTCCTGCCAGCCCTTCGGTTCCCCGTTGATACGATATGGAGCCAGCACCCTGCGCTTGAGTTTCACTGATTCCACATCGAAATAGTAATCCCTGGAATTCGTGCAAAACCAGATGTCCTCTGTATTGTTTTTCCAATTCCGCTTTGCACCGCGCCCCTTTTCCCGTTCCCAGGTTATTCTGTTTTGTACAAAAAAGTGCTGCTCCAGGACGGGCAGTATCAGCGACGATGTCTTCCGGTCAGAACAGACATAGACGGTCGCATCTGGCTTCATCATGGGAATGAGGAGATCAACAACTCCCTGAAACCACAAAGTATAGTCGTAGCTGTTGCGCCTTCGGAAGAAAGTGCCATTGTAATTTTTGGTTAGGTTGTACGGCGGGTCGAGAATAAGCAAATCAACAAACTGGTTGGGAAGAAAGGCCGCTATGTTGAAGAAGTCTCCCTCAATGAGCTGGCAGGTCAGTTCTTGACAGGTGACGGCGCTTTCAACGTGCAATAGCGTCTCGAAAAGTTGAACACGTTCCTCCGGAGTGCAGGCCATCGTTCGATTTCTTTTGGCAGGAACGGACATGTTATTCCTGAACTGCTTTCCAGATTTTTTTTAACAAGCTTTCGGGCTTTTCCAGTTCAACGGATGTTTCAGTGTCGTGCTCCGACAGCACTGTCCCGGCAAATTTTGGCCCATACCCGCCAGCGGTTGGGCAAAACCCCTCAATCCCACCAACTGGCACAATCCAGAGTCCTCTCTGGCTGCATCTATCAGAAAGTTGATCAAGATGAGCGGCCGTCTGTCCGGGCGAAAGTGCTGCCCGCCCGCTGTCCTTCATGGCACTCCAAGGTGATGCTCTTCTGAAGATGCGGGCGATCATCCTCTCCCTGTCTTTGGGGAACTCTTCCGCTTCAGGGATATCTTTACGTTCCCTCGGGGATGTCCCACTCTTTGCTGAAACTTCGCAGAGCGGTGCTGCCGGTCAAGGAGTCTATTCCGCTTCGTTGACCGAGTCAAGGTGACGGCTTCGCAGAGCGTCAGGAGATGTCAGTAAAGGTCAGCCATGGGAGAACTCCCATCAGCGATCAGAAACAGGGCAAAGACCCGGTCAATCCCTGAATCTGCACCCGTTATGGTGTCGATTCATCAAAACCAGAAGCAACCCACCGGGTGAATGCCATACGATACACAACCGCGCTTCCCTTCACCATCACATTCGAGGACCCGGTCATCACGCCCCGGGCGGCCCATCCATGACATTCCGGCCCCCTCCGGGCATGCCGGCCCGATGATCCGCGCCCCCTCCGGCATGACCTGTGCGGGCTGATGACCATCATCGCCCCTCCCTACCATGACGGACATGGGCCGGGACGCCGACGCAGGCAGGCTGGACGCGGGCACGGCTCCTGCCGGGCGGGTGCGCCGCCCCCGGCATCTGTCCATCATGGGGGCCTCTCCAGGATGTCGCTCCGCAGGCGCTTCCCGGGGGCGGCGGTTGCAGGGAAGACGTATATCTGTATGGACTTGATCACCAAGGTGGCGGGACCCTTGACAGATCCTGTCCGGTCCCCTGTCCTGGTGAGCCATGGAGACCGAAAGCCCTGACTGTGATCTGTATGAGCGGATCGCCCGCTTGGAGGAACGTATGGAAACAAAGCAGGCCGAATACCGCACCGACATCGCCCGGCTGGCCGAGACCATGGCCAACTGGAAGACCGGCATGGCCCAGCGCGACAAGGACAATCAACGTTGGGTGGTGGGATTCGGCCTCGCCCAGATGGTCCTCACCGTGGCCGTCCTGGCGGCGGGGTTTGCCTTCCTCGGAATCCTGATCGGCTTGCCATCCTGACCGAGACTGACCACCAGTGCCTCAAGGCGATCACCACGGCCCCCGCAAGCCCCCGGAAGCCTGTCGGCCCGACCCGCATCATCCTCGCTCTCGGGGCCGGCTGCGGGCCTATCAATGTCACAGACCTAACTCCGCATCACCCATCTGCATTTTGATACTCTCCCATGGGGCCCTCTCCTCTATGAGACCTCTCTCGCCTCGTCCTGACAGAGGGCCGCGGTCGTTTGATTTCCCCGGCCTGCAGGTTGGGCCAGCCGCACAGTCAGAGAGGCGGTTCATGCTGCCGGATCAACCGCGCTTTCAGGGCCCCGGGATCAGCAGGCCGCCGTCAAGATTTGCTGACATCCACTCACTCAATCGCTGCTTACCGTCGCCTGCGAAGCGGAAGTTTCGGGTATTGGATTCTGCCCGTCCACATGCGCGTGGCACAGATGTCGGCCGAAGGGGCTCCCTGAGATGGCCCCAAGGTTCCGGCGCAGCGTGCTGAACCCGCTGCCTATGGTGAAATGATCCCGTTGGTCCATGTGTCCTGAGCGAGCGATACAGACCGGTCCGGTCGCGGGAAGCACAAGTCCCGGCAGACAGTCTTCCCTGCGTGCGAACAGGGCACAGATCCCGGGCCCGGTCATCACCGGGATGCGGCCCGGCGATGACCGGCGGGCCTGCAATCGCTCAATCAGCACTGCGGGATCGGGCGCAGGAGGACTCCTTCAGTCAGGTCCTGGCGTGTCAGGAGTATGTGCATGCATGTCTGTGCACAACGGGGATGTCGGATGCCGGGCCGGGCAGAACAGGGGTTCCGTACCGCCGGGTCCCTCCTTGCAACCCGGCCCATCTTTCACAGGGCGGGTGCCCGCCGGGTACGCACAGTTCGGAATGATGAAACAGACCTCTCCAAAATGTTGCCTGAAAACATCATGGATCCGCTCAACGACCTCAACAAACCCTCCATTGGTTTCAAATACGGCAATCAGTCTCGCACCATGACCATCTTCTGCTGCAAGACCTTCGATCTCGCGTCGCATCGCGTCATCAATGCCGGTTGCCATTGGTGCCCGGATCAGGACCGACTTTCCGTTCAACAGCTCCTCAAGAGATTGTGATTTCTCCAAGATCAGCTTCTCGATGATGTCGTCGGACCTGATTTCTTTCATCGAATGCAGATATTTCCTACCTTCACTCCCAGCATGAGCCACAACGCCAGAGGTCAAACCGGAACAGCTGCCGAGGCTGGCTCAATGAGCAGCACATCGCTGACCGCGCCTGCCGGGCAGTCCATTCAGCGCACACCGCCACCCCTGCCATTGCAGCCATCCGGTCAGCCTCGTATAGAACAGCTCACAGGAGGCACAGACATCTGTCTCGACAGTCGATCAGCAGGGACGCCCTCATGATGCCATCACCCCGCCCGGTCAGGGCCGCCCGCATCCCGGGGTTCACCAGCCGCCATCCCATCCCCCGCCCACCGCTGCCAAAGGCTGTACCCGGCATCCGTCACCGCACCACCGGACGCCCCCGTCCCATGCACACACACAAGGGCAGGCAGGGTGCCCGCCTGTGACCCGTGTTCTCATCACAGGAGGCACCGGCATGGTGGGGCGCAACCTGCTCGCTCACCCCGCAGCTGGTACCTATCAGTGCATTGCCCCACCCCGCTCTGAACTCAACCTTGCCCATGCGGAGCCATGCTACGCATATCTCCGGGAGACCCGGCCCGATCTGATCATCCATGCCGCCGGCAGGGTGGGCGGAATCCAGGCCAACATGGCCGACCCTGCGGGATTCCTGTCCGAGAATCTCACCTCTGGCCTCACCCTTGTCATGGCGGCAAGGAGGGCCGACATTCCCGCCCTCCTGAACCTTGGCTCCTCCTGCATGTACCCCCGCAATGCTCCCAACCCGCTGACAGAAGACTCCCTCCTCTCCGGTCCCCTTGAGCCCACCAATGAGGGCTATGCGCTGGCCAAGATTGCCATTGCCCGTCTCTGCGCGTATATCAGCGCACAGGACGGTCTGGCCTACCGGACAGTGATCCCCTGCAACATCTTCGGTCTCCATGACAGTTTTGACCCCGAACGGTCCCATCTCATCCCCGGCATTCTCCACAAGACACACAGGGCCCGCACCCACAACGAGTCCCGGATCGAGGTCTGGGGGGACGGGCAGGCCCGGCGCGAGTTCATGTACAGTGCCGACCTCGCCGATGGCATCTGGCACCTCGCCCGCCGGATTGAAGACATGCCGCCCATGATGAATCTGGGCGTGGGAGCCGATCACACCGTCCTCGCCTATTACCGGGCAGTCGCCGATGTCATCGGCTGGCAGGGCACCTATGTCTTCAACCGCGACCGCCCCGAGGGGATGGCACAGAAACTGGTCTCGACCGCCTGGCAGAGCCGGCTCGGCTGGACACCCGGAACCCCGCTCCGGGAGGCGTTGGCCCTGACCTACGCACATTACTGCACCCGCACGGACCTCTGCGTGTCGTAGTGGGTCCTTTCCAGAGCATCATATCCGGGGGAGACCCGTCATGACCACGATCCACTATCCGCTGGCCACCTCCTCCTGGGATGAGAGGGAATACGCCGCCATCCAGCGCGTGACAGCCTCCGGCCGCCTCACGATGGGCGATGAGGTGGCGGCATTCGAGCGCGCGTTCGCCGCCCATGTCGGTGCCGAGCATGCCATCATGGTCAATTCCGGCTCCTCGGCCAATCTCCTGATGGTTGCCGCCCTCTGCTATCACTCCACCCACCGCCTCCGGCCCGGTGATGAGGTCCTTGTTCCGGCTGTCTCCTGGTCCACCACCTACACCCCGCCCGCCCAGTACGCGCTTCCCCTGCGCTTCGTTGATATCGACCCGCACACGCTCAATATCGACATCGCATCTCTTGAGGATGCCATCACCGACCGCACCCGCCTGCTCCTTGCAGTGAACCTTCTCGGCAATCCCAATGACTTCGCCGCCCTCAAACCTCTCCTTGACCGCCACGACATCCTTCTCATTGAGGACAACTGCGAATCGCTCGGTGCCGCCCTCCACGGCCGGCAGGCCGGCACCTTCGGTCTGGCCGGGAGTTACTCATGCTTCTTCTCGCACCACATCTCCACCATGGAGGGCGGCCTCGTGGTGACAGACGACGCGGAACTCCATCACATCATGCTTTCCCTCCGCGCCCATGGCTGGACCCGTGATCTCCCGCACCACAACCATGTCACCGGCACCAAATCCACCGATCCCTTCACCGAATCCTTCCGCTTCGTCCTCCCGGGCTACAACCTCCGCCCCCTTGAGATCGCCGGGGCCATCGGTCGCGAGCAGCTCCGCAAACTCCCCGCCATCATCCGTGCCCGCCGCGCCAATGCCCGCATCTTCCGGGAGGTCATGGCCCATCACCCCGATCTTCGCATCCAGCGCGAGACGGGTGCCAGCTCCTGGTTCGGGTTCTCCCTCATCATCCACCCCGACTCCTCTCTCACCCGGCCTGCCCTCATCAAGGCCCTCACCCGTGCCGGGATTGAATACCGACCCATCGTGGCGGGGAATTTCACCCGCAACCCCGTCGTTGCCAACCACATCCCCCACACCATCCACGGCCCCCTCACCCATGCCGATCACCTCGACCGGAACGGCCTCTTCATCGGCAATCACCACTACCCGCTCGAGCAACAGATGGACCGCCTCGACAGTGCTCTCACATCCCTCACCGGATCATGAGATCCCCTGATTAGGGATACCGATCCTCCGGGAACAGACCCCCTGGACACAGATCTCCCGTGCATCAATCCCTCCCGGCCTGAGCCCAATCGTGCCACCCCTCCCAATCCACAGACACCTCAACCGGGAATGTGCTGCCGTCAGGAGCAAT
This sequence comes from Paracoccaceae bacterium, assembly GCA_026709725.1. Lineage (GTDB taxonomy): Bacteria > Pseudomonadota > Alphaproteobacteria > Rhodobacterales > Rhodobacteraceae > MPNP01. The sequence goes on from JAPOSK010000185.1 coordinate 7,220, forward strand.
GTGTGAGTGGGGATATCGGGCATGACCCATCCGCAGGGATTGCTGCAGAACGGCCTGCGCTGGCATTCATCACCATTGGAGGTATCGGCTGCCTGATCCCCATGCACACAGCATCGCGGCAGCAGAAATACAGGCCCTGAATTCAGCTTCTGTCAACCGGCAAGGCGTATCAACTTCACTGGATGGACTGTATCAGGACCGTCCTGAAGAGTGTCGGGTACATCAGTTCTGACTTCAGCTCCGGAATGTCGATGCTGTTTTCCTCATACAGGCGAAGCGCGGCTGCGCCGTTGGATGCGACGGGCAAAAGACGGACATCCGGCCGCAGTTCCCTGAACAGTCTGAATTCGTCCACCACTCCCTCCATGCCGCCAATGAACACGGCGCACGGCTGCGCGGTCTCCGAGATCATTCTGTGCCGCATCTCGTACAGGCTCCTTTCCCTGTCGTTGGCTACGGCATCGACGATCACGATCCGTTCAAACGCCTCATTCTCGTGTGGAAAATCCTCCGCAAAATATCCGCTTTGATACAATGTGACATGCTCGCGTGGCGAGACGCCTGCCTCGTGAAAGAGCATTCGCATCAGTGGAGTGATTGCCGGATGTCCCCCAAATACGAGAGTGCCATTTCGTTCAAGAAGGACCAGCACCATTGCCTTGATTGCCTCGCGGGTGGCAGACAAATCGTCTGTTCTCATGAAAGCGGGGTCACGATCAGGCAGCGGAACGCCTGCAGAAAGAAACACCTTCATGCGGACCCCCGTTTTCAAGTTCCCCAGAGACATCGAAAATGCTGACGGCTTTCAGTGGCAGGTTTATGTTCAGCCAATCGAGGTGGTCGATTGTTTCAC
>JAPOSK010000595.1:0-2855 GCA_026709725.1 Paracoccaceae bacterium
TGATATGCGTATTGTAGATGATGCGTGAGCGATCGCTGTTCCGGCCTGGATGCTTCATCCTGATCACCCGGAACCAGTTCTCCCGGCTGTATCCGGATGCTGGCTCCCATCCGCCCTTCTCGAATTCCAGAGGCCAGAGATCAATGCGATCAAACCCGAGATGCCACTCCCCGAGCTTGCGACCAGCCTCTGTCAATGCATGGAAATGCGCTGGATCGACCGGCAGCGGGATGCGCGGCAGTTCCTTCCTGAGATTGGCCGCATTGTGCTCCCGCCAGGAGGGCAGATGCAGCAGGCCGTAGATGTAGTGGAACATCCCGTCCTTCGTGACTTCGGGCCCGAAAGCGTCCTGCCAGACTGCGAGGGCATTGTCGGTAATTGCTGTTCGGCGGCGGTAGCCATGCTTATCAATCCCATCAGCAAAACCATCCAGATTGTCTCCCAATTCGTCCTGATCCGCTTTCCTGTACAACCAGAACGGGAAGCATTGGCCAGTGTCCATCGTGTGGAGGTTTGGCACCGCATCCGTCATCAATGCAGAAAACCCGGCCCGGGCACCCACACCTGTCACACAGATCAGCCGGTTTTCAGCATCGGCATGCGGGAAGATCTGCGGCATCTTGTAAACCATTTCGTTCAAGCGACGGCTGGAATAGAGGTACTGCCGTGTAAACGGCCGATAGAGCATTGGGGTGATACGCCCCTCCTTGATGTCGAGAGATTTCCCCTTGCCGAGATCGTCCTTGAGCGCGCGAGACCAGTTGATCCGGGTCGGATCCGGGTCGATGAAGGCGCTGATTGCCTCTTTTTCTGCCTTGACCGGCTCACGCCGGAATCGCTCAAGCTCCTTATTATAGTTGTCAATCATCCGCTGGATGTTGGCCTCCAGCGACCGGGCCGAGAAGTTGCAGCACCAGGCATCGCGTTGGGTCTTGATTCCCGATGAGTAGTTCTCGAACAGCCGAGGCTCATTGACATGGCCTTTCTGCTTGCTGCCGAGCATCATGAAACAGGCAAAGCCGGGATCGCGCTGCTCCAACCAGTCACCGTAGGTATCCGGTGTGATGCATTGCCACCCACGCGCCTTGGTGATGCCCCGGATGCTGCCCAACGCCGTGACCCGGGCAAGTTTCTGCTCCCGTGTCAGAGAGTCACCAATATCGTGGAAGAGGATCCGGCAAGGGTCCGCGGCCTCCGGGTTCTTGACAAGGATCGCGATGGCGCAACCGGTCATGCTTGCCTGCCCGAAAATGTTCTCACCCTCACCCGACTGCCCGCCACTGAGCATGTCCTTGCGGATATCACCCCGCAGATGAAAGACATGGATCGTGCTGAACTCTTCAGCGAGGCATGTGCGCATCCCATCGGCGAAACTGCGTTCCAGCCAAGCGCTTCCGGTGATGAAGCCGATCACGCCACTCCTGCCAATCCGGTCGGAGGCCCAGCGGAATGCGCGGATATAGCTGTCATAGAGAGCCTTCTTGTTCGTGGCTGCTGATACGGCGGCGTAGGTGTTGGCGATTCTCGCATCAAGTTCCGGATAGGGCTGGTTCCGTGCCGCATCATTCTCGCTTCTCTGGCCTGCCGAATAGGGTGGATTGCCGATGATGACGCGGATCCTGGTGGCCTGCTGTCTCTCGCGGCGCTCGGAATTGGCCTTGAGGACATCGGCGAACATGTCCGGCTTGTTGGATTCGAATGTGTCACTGAGACAGATCCCGGCGAAGGGTGCATCCTCGGCATCATCAATCCCGGTGGCCTCACGGTAGGCTGCCTCGATGTTCACAGAGGCGATGTAGTAGGCGAGCAGGACGATCTCATTGGCATGCAGTTCGCTCTGATATGTACGGGCGAGGTCGGCGGGACTGATGAGACCGGACTGGATCAGCCGGACCGGAAACGTGCCGGTGCCGGTGAAGGGATCAAGGATGTGAACCCCCTCCGAGCCGAGCGTCTGCCCGAATTCCTCCCCGAGGACAGCGTTGACCGAATGGATGATGAAGTCCACGGCCTCAATGGGTGTGTAGACGATGCCGAGCTGCTGTGCCGTCCTGGGGAAGGCCTTCTGGAAGAACTTGTCGTAGAGTTCGACTGCAAGTTTCTGTTTCTCGCTGGCGCCGGTTGCCGCCTCGGCCCGCCGCTGGACACTGGCATAGAACGCCTCAAGACCTTCGGTCTCGCTGTCTGTCCCGCTTGGCCGCAGAACCTCGAGCAGCATCTCAAGACCGCGGCTGACCGGATTGCGTTCCACAAAACATGCACCTCCGAACAGGGCATCAAAGACGGGTCCCGTGATCATGTGCTGGGCCAGCATTTCAATCGCATCATCTTCCGTGATTCCCTCGTTGAGATCGTCACGCAGCTCTTTCAGGAAACCGGCAAAGACCTCGCGGGCCGCTTCCTCGGCCGAGACCAGTGCACGGATGCGGGCAATCTGGCGGCGGGCAATCTCGGCCACATCTCCAGCCCACTCTTCCCAGTATCTTCGATTGCCACATCTCTCGACGATCTTTGCCTGGATCGCAGCCGGGAGATCAAACTCGAACTGCGGGTCTGGATCCGATGGCGGTGGCGGCGGTCGATCAATGGTGCCATCGGACCCGGATGGTGCAGTCCAGTCCGAGAGGGCGATGATGCCCAGATGCGTGCCGGGATCTCCCCCGGCTTCGATCAGGTTGATCAGGGCCTCGAAACGCTCGTCGTGCGAGCGGATGGCATTCAGCACCTGCCAGACAACACGAAATGTCTCATTGTTGTTCAGGGCGACCTCGGGAGTGCTGTCCGCCGGAATGACCACCGGCAGAATGACATAACCCATGGTCTTGCCGGAAGCACGGCGCATGACGCGCCCGACG
>JAPOSK010000595.1:2865-8059 GCA_026709725.1 Paracoccaceae bacterium
CCTCATTCTGGCTCTTGCGTGGCTGCATGAAGAGAATCGCATCAAGGGCCGGGACATCGACACCCTCGGCGAGACAACGGGCATTGGTCAACACGCGGCATTCTTCCTGCTGGTGTGCGCTGAGCCAGTCGAGACGCTTTGTGCGTCTGAGTGTGTTGAATGTGCCGTCCACATGCCTGGCCTCAATCGCAAGGTCGGGAAGAGCGTGCGCCTCTGGAAATTCCGCCTGATCAATGCGGGCGATGGTGCTGAACATCGCCTCGACCAGTTTTGATGACCTGATATCGCGGCAATAGGCGATGGCACGCTGCATCGGTGATCGATCATCCTCGGGGAATTCGTCCTGGTCGAGTTTGGCAAGAGCACGCAGACAACCGAGCATCTTGCCTGCATCATCCATCTGCAGCGTGGCATTCGGAGCCGCGTTTGCAGCCCTCGCTGCGACATTCGAGGGGACGGTCAGCACGATCACCTTGTAGTCGGAAAGCAGGCCGCGTTCAACCGCGGCCCCGAATCCGATCTCGTGGAGCACCGGGCCGTAAATTTCCGTGTCCTCCATTGAGCACAGGGTGCCAGCGAGCGCACCGGCCCTTGTGCGCGCCTGCTGGGCATAGACTTTGGGTGTCGCCGTCATGTAGAGCCGTCGGTCGGCACGAATGTGATCCTGGTCGTGGATCATGACAAAATGCGAATCCTCCGCATCGGCGATGCCTTTTGCGCCGGCGGTGCGGTGCGCCTCATCACAGATGGCAAGATCGAAATCGGGGAGCCCATGCGCCTGCTGTGCCTCCCTGATCTTCGGCAGCGAATGGTAGGTGGCAAGGATCACGGTCATCGCATCCGGTGCGGTCGGAGCGGCAGCGGCAATGCGGGCAGCGTCGGTGGTTGCCGGCAGAGCCAGATCAAGGCTGTCCATGTCGATCCGGTCGTCCTGGCGACTGCCTCTGCGGCCAACCTGTGCATCGGAGCAGACGGCGAATGCGCGCAGCGGCACCTTGGCATTGTCTGTCCATTCGCGGACCGTCTGGGCCATGAGCGCGAGACTCGGAACAAGATAAAGCGCACGGCCGCCTGCGCGCACCAGCTCCTCGGCAATGCGCAGACTGGTCAGTGTCTTGCCGGTACCACAGGCCATGATCAGCTTGCCCCTTTTCCCAGGCTTGCGAAGACCCTTGATCGTCGCTGTGAAGGCCGCTTCCTGATGGGGCTGGAGTTCTTTTGGCGGATGTCTCCGCGCATCCGATTCCGATACAATTCGGTTCCAGTCGAGCGGCGAGTCGCGCAGGTCCTTGAGCGTGACGCGACTGACCGGGAATGCGATCTGCCTGCGCAGTGTCTCATCAGCGGTTTTGCTGAACTCCTTGCCACTGGTATCAATGATGAGGCGGCGGGCAAACAGGCCGGTCCCCGATTCCGCAAGAAACGAATCGACCCCGCTTTTCGGGATCGTTGCCCCCTCGCGATAGAATTTGCACTGGACGGCACAATAAGCGGGCGCCCCGTCAGGTCCGGTTTCACCCCGAAGGGTGACGACAAGATCAATGCCATCTTCGCTGGCGGACATTCCGTATTTACGGGCCCACTGCTCCCAGGGGACCGGGTCGGCATATGTCTGTTTCATCACGGGATCATGGGCAAGGAATGCAATGCAGAGCTTCTCGAACGCTGTTCCCTTGATGCGCTCCATGTTGTGATCGGCCTCTTGGGCCTCCCGGCGCCATCGCTCGAGAATGTCATCGATCATGAAGGTCACTCCTCATCGACTTGGTCCAAGGGCCGCAGATGAGGGTCAAACTGACCGCTTCCCGGCTCCACCATCCTGATCTGATGATGTCCTGATCTGCGTGGGGATGCTGACGGGAACCAACATATTGATTGCGCTGACGGAGCAGCCCGTGTCTGCACAAAAAATTTCAACTTCGTGGTAAAGATAGGCTTTCTGCGCCGGACCGAATAACTATGCAAGCCGACCTGCCTTGATGAGATGTGTCCGGAACGTGGGGATTGGGCAGGTGATGGTGTGATCGGGCATCTCCTGCAGTGCGCCCTGGTGGATGAGATGGTCAGCAAAGTTGCGGGGCGTCATGCCGTCCGGTATCTGCCATTCGATGCCTGATTCGGGTCCCCTGGCATTGCGCACAAGGCTGTTGATGACATCAACCCGGCTCTGGTTGGGTTCCAGATCACGCAGCACCGCCGCGACGAGGGAGACAGATTCCCGCATCAGTGGGGACTGCTGGGCACGGTAATAATGGGTCCGGCTTTTCGCCGCATCCTGTTCGGCGGTCGCCCAGTCCACCCGGGCAAGATCACCACCTGTCTCCAGGGCACTTGTGGCAAGGGCGGTGAGGGCGAAGTGGAGATGACGGGGCCAGCCTTCGCACGGGGTGGCCAACCGCTGAAGATACCCCCTGTAACCCTCGGGGTCTATCCCGAAATGGACACAGAAGCCGGTCATGAGGGCGGTGATGTCATCACCATGCAATGCGCCGACGGGATGTACCGTTACCCCGCGTGAAAGACCCATGGCTGTCATGCAGTCAGCGGTGTCGCTCAGTCCGGCCAGAACGAGAGCAATGGGCAGGCCAACGCTGTTGTCATGCAGTCCCTGCAGGAGTCTTGCCAAGGGCGCAACGGGTGATTCATTGATGCGCTGGGCCTCGTCAATGGCGATGATGACCGGGCCTGTGATGCCAGTGCCCGGATCAAGATCACACACCCAGTCCCGAAATGCAGAAAGAGTGGGCTGTGCATCATTTCGGGCAAGGGCGGATTCAACACGACCCGCCGCCTTGAGACCGGGAAGGCCGACGCTGCCCGACAAGGCCCGTGTTTGCGTGCAGCGGGCAAGGAATGATGGGGCTGCATCGGGGTTTGCAAGTTGAGCCAGCGGGACGAGGATGTCGGTGGGGCTGATGACGTCGGCGGAATTGAGAGTGAGGACACGGACCGGGGCAGGCACCCGCCTTGCGATTTCTGCAAGGAGTGCGCTCTTTCCGGCCCCGGGAGCACCCTGGATGATGCGCGTCATTCCGGCCCGACCCCGCTTCCCTTCTCCCTGCACATTCCAAACGCTGCGGGCGGCCACCTCAAGATCATCCAGGATCGCCTGCCGACCCGCAAAGACAGGTGGGGGCGACTTGTCTCCCTCCCTCAGAAACGCCTCCAGCGCCTGTCTGCGCAACTCCATCATCCCGACTCCGCCTGTCACTCCCGCCGCATGGAGGGGGTTTATAACGATTCAGGTGATCGCATGCCACATCATGACCGCATGGATGCGGTCGCCACCCACCCGACTCGTGTCGACCGGGCGGGGGATGCGAGAGTGTTTCCCGGATCCTTTTGTGTCAGGGCAACTGTTCGGCTCCCTCTTCGTCACTCCCGACCCGAAAGGCGGCTCGGGACATCGCAAGCCGCCTGGTGCGTTCGCCCGGTGGGGCCTTCGAGGATGTTCTGTTCAAGGATCGGACGCCAGCGACGATCGAACATCATGCGGCTGTCAACGGGTCGATCACGTTGAGGCAGGCATCTGTGATTATGTGTGTGCCATCATATGATCGATATTACGCAGGTCGTTCGCTGTGAAATGCGCCTGTTCCGTCAGGTAGGCCCGAAAACTCGGAATGGGACACACATAGGTTCCGGTCCCGTCCTGTCTTGCCAACGCGCCCTGATGAATGAGATGATGAAGGTGGTGCACGACGGCCGCATTCCCCGCCCCGAACTTCTCGGGAATCACCCATGGCAGGCCGTTCTCCTTGAAATGGCGGCGGCACTGATTGATGTGATCGCCCATATCGGAAAACGTCACATGCTGACCCTTCCGATTTCGAAGGGCGACAAATTCCAGGAGCGCGCCGACAAGTTTACAGGACCGCTCCATCTCGAAGGAGGTGCGATCCTGACAATATCCCATTCGAAACCGGTCCCGTCGTTGCGCGATCCGCGTCCAATCGGGGATGGCGTCCAGATGACCCTCAACAGCGGGATCCAGTAAGGTTTCCGCTAACGCCCGCTGGGCCCAGTAGATATGGCGTGGCCAGCCTTCGGTGGGTTCAAAGAAGGCGTGCAAACGGTCCCGTTGACGTCCCATCTCCACACCGAAATGGTCACAGAATCCATCGACAACGTCCCCCTGTTCACAGGCCTCAAGGGCACCCACATGAAAGGCATGGGCCCCATTTGCGATACCGATCTCGCTGATCCGGTCTTTCGTATCCCCCAAACCGGCAAAGATAAGCGTGAGCGGCAAGCTGATCTGCCGGGCGTCATGAATGGACTTCAGGAAATGCCCCGATGGTGTCGTTGTCTCCCCCCGCAGACGCTGGGCTTCATCCACGGCCAGAATGACCGGATGGACCCACTTGGAGGCCGGCAGGATCGTTCCCAGATCATAGAGATCGGCGGAAGGACTGTTCTCGACAAGACGCGCGATGTCCGCGCTGAACCCGAACGGACTGATCTCGCCCGGACGTGTCCCGATATAGGAGCCGATCTGAGTGACCGTCTCGATCCACGCGTTTCGTGGTGTGGAGGCGGCCAGTGCGATGGATTTCAGGACATTGGTGAGATGCTGTTCGATCTCGACATCGGTCACCACAACCGTACGGGGCGCATGATCGCCCTGCTGTCCGCGTCGTTCCAGTTCCAGCAAAATTGACGTCTTGCCTGCTCCCGGTGCACCTTGGATGATTCGCGTGTTCCCCGGGGGTGCCGTTCCCTGTTCAAATCCCAGGGATGCTTTCCGCAGAATTTCGGTCAGGATGTCCTCGCGTCCGACAAAGACCGGCGGATAGGACTTTTCACCTGCGATGACAAAACGTTTTAATGCTTCCGAGCGAAACGTTCCCACCGATTCTTCTCCACCTGTGTGTTCCGTTTCCTTTAGAACATGTGTTCCGTGAAGAATGTTTCGCGTCATCTGTCCAGCTCCCAAGGATCCGCAACACAAAGGACGCTTTCAACTGTCAATATCCGGCACAAACCTCACAGAGGCATAAGGTCATGAAAACACGAAAAGGTCACCATCACAGGTTCTCCCGAACCATGCCGTCACCGTGACGGACGCCTCCTTTCGAGCCAGGACGCAATCAAGGTATCGTTGAAAGGCAAAGATTCGAAAGTGTGATCATTCCCATCTCCCTTAATGGGCTCATCCCCAATCAGCGATCAAGAACAGGGAAAGACCCGGTCA
>JAPOSK010000044.1 GCA_026709725.1 Paracoccaceae bacterium
CCCCCTATGCCCGGATGCTGAAGCGGGAGTTGACGATCCATGCGTTCGGTGGAAACAGGGACTATCGCAAACAACGACTCGCTGGCCGGCAGAAATATTTCTGGCCACTGACTGATCAGGCTGCGCGGGCTGTTCAGGCCATCTGGGACGATCTGTCGGGTGGCGAGAGCACCACCCTGACGCTGGAGATCAATGCCCGCCGGATTGTCTTTCCCCGATTTGCCAATGGTGTTCTCCGGTCCTCCTTCTGGGAGCTGTGCGGCCAGCCGCTCGGCCCACCGGATTTCCTGGCAATCGCCAGCCATATCCGCATGCTCATCCTCGAGGGCATCCCCCGTCTGTCGCGTTCGAACTATAACGAAGCCCGTCGCTTTGTTCTGCTGATTGATGCCCTCTATGATGCCGGTATTGATCTCATCGCCACAGCCGTCGAGCGACCCGAGCTTCTCTATATCGAGGGTACCGGCTCCTTTGATTTTGAACGCACGGCATCGCGACTTCGTGAGATGCAGGGGCCTGACTGGGGGGCTGAAAAATGATGGATCCGTCCGGCATATCCCTTCTCCTTGCGCCCGTTCAGGGCTTTGCCCGCGATTGTGCTGTCACTGGTGCAGGAGGGATTCCAATGAACCCGGGGAGAGACTCCGATGCGTGCTGAGACAGTCCTCGTGACCGGAGGGGCCGGTTATATCGGTGCCCATACCTGCCTGTTGCTTGCCTGTCGGGGCTACCGCCCGGTGACTCTTGACAGTCTTGTCACCGGTCGGCGGGATTTTGTTCGGTATGGCCCCCTGATTGAGACAGATCTGGGTGATGCGGGGGCATTGGTGGATATCATCAACGAAACCCGACCGATCGCCATTGTGCATCTCGCCGCCTCGACCCGTGTGGCTGACTCGACCGTTCAGCCGGCGGCCTACTGGCAGAACAATCTTGGCAGAACGCTCACGCTTATGACTGCCGCGATTGAGACCGGTTGCCGGCATGTCGTCTTTGCGTCCACATCTGCTGTCTATGGTCTCCAGGACACACCGATCCTGAGTGAGACCATGCCGCCGCGCCCAACCAACGCCTATGCCGCTTCCAAACTGGCCGGCGAGATGCTGCTTGAGAATCTTGCCGCGGCGCATGGGATGGGTTGCATGGCTCTGCGTTATTTCAATGTCGCAGGCGCTGATCCTGATGGCGCCATCGGGGATCTGGGTTCGCCCGGAACCGCCCTGATTCCCACCATTCTGGCTGCAGCTTCGGGAACCGGGCCACCGCTTCAGATTAACGGTGATGATTACGACACAGCAGACGGGACATGCATCCGCGATTATATCCATGTCATGGATGTCGCCGCTGCCAATGTCAGGGCAATGGAATGGACACGCAAACAGAAGGGGTTTGCTGTCCTCAATGCCGGTTCCGGTACAGGGTACAGCATTCGTGAGATTCTCGCTGCCTGTGAGGCCCATATCGGTCGGAAAATTCCTGCCAGTCTTGCTGATCGCCGCGCCGGTGATATCGCCCGCACCACTGCCGACTGCAGAAAAGCGAGAGATTTCATTGCGTTGACCTGCACCCAATCCGATCTTCAATCGATTCTCCGTGATGCCTGGCGCTGGCACCAGAACCGAAAGGCGCGCATCTGATGGTTGCGGCCCGGATTGCCTCCTGGTTGATGTGTGTGATCCCCGGCGCGCCCATCGGTGCTTTCTGTCGGGGCGCATGATCGTGAGCGGGCTTGCGCAGATTGTTCTCAAGACCTATGCGCTGTTGACGATTCTCCTGTCTCCGCTGGCGGGACTCATTCTCGAGTACCGCCGCCGACGTGGCAAGGAGGACCCCGTCCGGCTGATGGAGCGGCTGGGCAGGCCCGCAACAGACAGGCAGAAGGGGCTGCTTGTATGGGTCCATGCGGCAAGCCTTGGTGAAGCACGCGCGATCATGACGGTGGTCGAGACGGTCGTGGCAGATCATGATGATGCGACTGTTCTGTTTACCTCAGGGACCCGCTCCTCAGCGGCGTATGTGAATCAGGCAGCACCACCCCGTGTTCTGCACCAGTTTGTTCCACTGGACTTTGTTCCATGTGTGCGCAGATTTCTGGCACACTGGCGTCCGGACATTGCGATCATCGTCGAAAGTGAATTATGGCCGGTGCTCCTCCTTGCAACCAGACGCCGGTCAATTCCGATCATTCTTCTGAATGCCCGTCTCTCCGGCCCTTCCTTCCGACGCTGGCAATCTGTCAGATGGCTGGCCCGGTCGATCATGCTCACACTGACGACGGTTCACGCCCAGAATGCTGCCATCGGAGACCAGTTTCTGCTACTCGGCCTGCCGCCGGAGAGGCTTGCAATCACCGGATCGCTCAAACAGTCCAATCCTCGACTGGAATACGATCGCGCAGCCATGCGAGCACTTGAGAAGACGCTCGGGGGGCGCCCGGTCTGGCTTGCAGCCTCAACACATTCCGGAGAAGAGGTCATTGCACTTGAAGCCCACCGGCTTCTCTGTCAGCGCATTTCCGATCTCCTCCTCGTTATCGTGCCCCGACATCCCGAGCGGGCTGGGGAGGTCATGGGCGCGATTCAGGATGCCGGATTTGCGGCCGCCCGCAGGGCAGAGGGCATCCTGCCGCAGCCGGATCAATCTGTTTATCTCGCAGATACTTTTGGGGAGTTGGGGCTCTGGTATCGCCTTGTTGATATCGCATTTATCGGTGGATCACTGGTGCCGATCGGCGGACACAATCCCTGGGAGCCGGGACTGCTGTCAGCAGCAATCCTGCATGGTCCGCATGTGGAGAACTTTGCCGGGATCTATCGTGATCTTGTCGAGGCCGGTGCGAGCATGCGCGTTCCAGATGCCAACGGGTTGGCAGCAGCCGTCGAGACTCTCACGGACACAGAAGCCCGTGCAGCCATGACCGAAGCCGCCCATCGGGTGGTCACGCAACCCGGTGCGGCTGTCGATGCGGCAACAGACCTGATTGCCGACCTCCTGCAGGCTGCCAGATCAAGATGACTGGTTGGCAAGATGACTGACCGGTGGCCCCGGGATCGATGCCCCGGGGATCAATGGTTCACGAGAAGAACTGTGTGATTGCCAACCTTCTGATTGTCAGCAGTGGGCGGCTGATCGCATTCAGCCAGCAGCACTCTCGGCCTGGTCGATGGATTTCATTGTGAGCTGCATCTTGCCCCGATCATCAATCCGATCAAGCCGAACGTTGACCATCTGCCCCTCTTCAAGCATGTCGGAAGGATGGCCAACGCGATGATTGGCCATGCGGCTGATGTGCAGCAACCCATCCCGCTTGCCGACGATGTTGACGAAGGCACCAAAATCCATGATGCGAACAACCTTGCCCCGGTAGATCTTGCCAACTTCGGGTTCTGCGACAATATCGTTGACCATTCTGCGGGCGGCTTCCAGAGCCTGTCCGTCAGGCGAGGCAAACTTGATAATTCCTTCATCGTTGATGTCAATCTTGGCCCCCGAGGTTTCGGTGATCTCCCGGATCACCTTGCCGCCTGAACCAATGACTTCCCGGATTTTATCCACCGGGATCTTCATGCTCACAATACGGGGGGCATGGACGGACATCTCACCTGCTGTTGAGAGGACCCTGGCCATCTCTCCCAGGATATGCAATCGTCCCTTGCGGGCACTTTCCAGCGCGTCGGCCATGATTTCGGATGTGATTCCTGCCACCTTGATGTCCATCTGCAATGACGTGATCCCGGTTTCGGTGCCTGCCACCTTGAAGTCCATATCGCCAAGATGGTCTTCGGTCCCCAGAATATCCGTCAGGACTGCATATTTGCCGTCATCATTCAGAATAAGACCCATCGCCACTCCGGCCACCGGTGCCTTGAGCGGAACCGATGCACTCATCATTGATAAACTGGAACCGCAGACTGTTGCCATGCTTGATGAGCCGTTTGACTCGGTGATTTCGGAGACGATCCGGATGGTATAGGGGAATGTATCCCCGTCTGGCATCACGGCCTTGAGGGCCCGCCATGCCAGTTTTCCGTGACCAATCTCCCGCCGGCCCGGAGGGCCAAGGCGACCGGTCTCGCCCACAGAGTAGGGTGGGAAATTGTAGTGCAGGAGAAAGTTTTGTCGCGTGTTTGCAGTGAGGCTGTCGACAATCTGCTCATCCTCGCCCGTTCCCAGTGTGGTCACAACCAGTGCCTGTGTCTCACCACGGGTAAACAGTGCAGATCCATGGGCCCTGGGCAGGATTCCCACTTCACACGCAATCGGCCTGACATCTTCAAGACCGCGCCCGTCGACTCTGCGGCCATGATTGAGGATATTGTTCCGCAGAATATCGGACTCAAGTTCCTTGATCACCGTCCCGAGTTCGGAATCGTCCGTATCCTCGTCGATACCCTGACGGATTCGGAACTTGGCCTGGCTGATCGCTTCGTTGCGCTCAGTCTTGTCCTCAATCGCATATGCCTTCTGCATGGCATCACCAGCGGCCTTTGCGACTGCCTGTCGGACAACGCTGCGATCAGGGACGGCGTGGTCAAATTTTGGCTTACCGGCTTCGAGTGCCAGATCCTCGATCATATCGATGACGGTCTGCATCTGCTTGTGGCCATATTCCACCGCACCAAGCATCTCTGTCTCAGTAAGTTCAACAGCTTCTGATTCCACCATCATCACGGCATCCCGGGTTCCGGCGACCACCAGATCAAGCCGATGGTCCGACCCGCCTGCGAGATCCTCAATCTCTTCGATCTTTGGACAGAGGATATATTTTCCATCGGCAAAGCCGACCCTTGCTGCCGCAATCGGTCCCTGGAAGGGCACCCCGGAGATCATAAGCGCGGCCGAGGATGCAATCATGGCGACGATGTCCGGATCATTCTCCTTGTCGTGCGAAAGAACTGTACAGATGACATCAACCGGATTGCGAAACCCGTTCGGGAACAGTGGTCGGACTGGACGATCAATCAACCGGGCGGTCAGCGTTGCCATTTCCGAGGGCCGGGCCTCGCGCTTGAAAAAGCCGCCCGGGATTTTGCCGGACGCGTAGTATTTTTCCTGATAGTGCACTGTTAACGGAAAGAAATCGAGTTCAGTGTTGGGTGACTTGGCATAGGTAACCGCTGCCATCACAACGGTTTCGCCATAGCTGGCCATGATGCAGCCATCGGCCTGCCGTGCCACCTTTCCGGTCTCCAGTGTCAATTTGCGCCCGCCCCATGTCATCGACCGGCTTACAGTGTTGAACATCCTATTATCCTCTTCAATCGTCTTTCGGGCAGGTCAATGCTGTCCCGATTCGTTTTTGTAACACAGGCCCCTGGCCCTTCCACAAGCCGCGATCTGTGCTCCAAGGGGCACATCGCCGACCTGTTATTCATACTCTACGTGATGCAAGTTCGACCCGACCGCTTGATGCGATGAAGTCTAGCGACGAAGTCCCAGCCGAGCGATCAGGCTCGTGTAGCGGCCTTCATCTTTGCTGCGAACATAATCAAGCAGCTTGCGCCGCCGCGCCACCAGATTAAGCAATCCCCGCCGTGAGTGATTGTCGGCTGTGTGGGTCTTGAAATGTTCTGTCAGTGTCTTGATCCGCTTAGTCAGAATTGCCACCTGGACTTCGGGTGACCCGGTGTCACCTTCCCCGCGACCGTATTCTGTGATCAAGCGTTGCTTTTCTTCACGACTAATCGACATCGTCTCTCTCCCATAACACCGTCAGCCAGCCAGGATGTCGTCCAGCTGCCAACTTTCATCGTCTTCTACATCCGCCCTTTTACATATTTTCGTGTCTTGTCAAACCCGATAATTGCCAACGCCCGGGATCATGTCGAAACCGGCTGCGCGCTACCGAAGGTCCATGGGGCGTCCGTTGCTCTCCAGACAGGAACGGTTGCACCAACCGCCTGTTCTGACACCAGTGGCTTCATCACAGCCACGCGAGCTGATGCAGGCTTGCACCCGCGCGACCCATTGCCTGCGAGACAGCTGTGATGTCAGGACGGGTCGGGTACGCCCTGTCTGCCTGCGTAGCCGTGCTTGCTGTCCCAATCGGTTGCCAGCGTGCAACGCCGTAGAGACATCCATTCCAGGTACCTGTGACCGCAAGATCGGCCAGCCCATCACCATTTGTATCCAGCGCCGCGTGCCCACCTTGGCCTCCATAGCGGAGTTCATCGTGCCAGATCCAGATGATCTCACCCTTCGCCGTCACAAATTGCAGTGCCACCTTGCGCTCACGCACCACGGAACCCGCACCGGACACGCTGACAGCATCGACAAAGGCATAGCGGGTCCCGCTTGAGGTCGTTATCCTGCCCCTGGCCGGTTCTGTTGAAACCGTGAATAAGCCGGCTGGATGGTTCGCGCGACCCGATAACCCTGTCCGGAGTCGTTGCTGAATGTGCAGTGAATCTTGCCATCGCTGCCCAGATACCTGCATGTCATGCCATCCCGGACATTCCCGACAATTGAGACTTCAGCGCGTTTGGTTGTCTGCAGACTGCCGGCAAGTCCCGTTGAATCAACGGCCTGGACAATGCCGGCTCCCCCAAGGGCCAGGACCACGACAAACAGGCTTATCCAGGACACAACACATCCGATCCGGACATATTTTGACAGAATCAAAACCTAACCTGCACCGCTGAGGCGAACAAAATGATGCGTGGAGATCGGTGTGGAGAAATCCAGGACTGCCTGTTCTCGCTATGACCCCGAGCGTTACTCCCCAATGGTCATCACGCCACAGACCTTCCCCCTTTCCGCAACCGCCGCCGCCCCGCTTCCATGACGCCACGAGGTCGTCCGGCTCCCGGTCCCGGGCATCGTGGGCGTTGGGGTGCACGATGGAGTCGTCAACCGCTGTGATGCACGCCTCAAGGGAATTGACGATGGCATTCTTCAGTCTCTGGCGTGCGCGTTTCGAATCGAGTCTCTCCGCCGCGTTCATCCGGCAGGCCGGGGCGGGGCGGCCCGGGAGAGATGCCGGGGGTGGTGGTGCCGTTGCGCCCATCGTCATGGGGTGCGGGGTCATGCGTGCGGGTGGCGGCAGGGCCCGGGGGCGCAGACCATGGCGGTGCAGGGTAGGACGGTGGAGAACGCGATCTTCCCGACCGCCTGTCCATCACGCGGCAGTTGATAAAGGTCAATGCAATCCCTGTTGGTGCAGTGTGGATGCTGCGCATAATAGGCATCGCGGTCACCAATCGGGTTGCATGGAGTGTGGCATGGAAGTTCCGGCACATTGCCAATGCGATGATGTGGAGGTGGATTCCTGGAGTGTGTCATGATGCCAACCCCACACCTCCTGTGATCTGTGCGCCAAACCAACTGATGGAGGGGATTGATGACTCGCCGCGATGTGATGGCCCCGACGAACAGTCAATGACAATCCGAAGCAAACGACGCAAACTGGCTGGTCGTTGCCGCGCATATCTCTGTCAATTTCACGCTCTGCCGAAGCTTTCAATTCCAAGCGGAGGGAAGGCCCAAGTGAGAGAGCTCCGCTTCCCGGCATCCGAAAATTACCGCCCAAGGCGATTGAGTTCGGCATCAATGGCATCGGCATATGTCATCGCCCGCTCTTTTGAGAACATGTCGAAGACAAGTCCTGCGAGCCCCAGGAATGCCATGGTGACGGCAATCGCTCGGGCGAGAGGGTGCAGCGTGAATGCGAAGATCAGGACGGAGATGGCAAAGGCGATGGCGGCACCGATTATGGTGTAGATATACAGGACCCGAAAACCCTCCACCCGGTCCTTTTCGGCGTGAACGAATCCTTCCGGGTCCTGCTCGAAGGCGGCGGTATATTCGGCAATCTTGGCAGGTGAACCAAGCAAGCCGCCAATCCCCACTGCCAGAAACAGAAGGGCAACAATCACAAGTGGAATCGGCAGCGACTGGCTGATTGGAGTAGCCGCCAATCGCCAGAAGAGCACTGCGACTATCAGTACAATCAGGCCAGCACCTACCAGAAGGGCCATCTCAAAATCTTCGCCCTTGGTCCAGATCAATGTGTGGTCAAGAAAGGTCA
>JAPOSK010000216.1 GCA_026709725.1 Paracoccaceae bacterium
AGGGAGATCGCCGTGAATGTCCCGGACCTCCACCCGATCAGACGGGCGCTACTCGATCAGATAGACATCACAGGTGTATTTTCTGTGCTTGATCCGCAAGCAGCTCTCATTGGCCTTGTCAGCACTCAAGCCGATGAACTTCAGATGGAAGGCATTCCTTTCCTTCACAACAACCTGACGGGCACCGAAGAGGGTCCCGGGCGTGATCAGTTTGGCCTTGGTTGAGCGGGCAATGAGATTGTTCATGGTTCCAAACCGACCAAGTGAAATCCCTGCGGGCAACTTCCCTTCATCAATCTCTGCGACTTCATCGCCATCGGCACCGTCCGCTTCCGTGAGGTTTGCCCCGCCTCTGCCGGCGGCTGGAACATCACCCTGTGCCGCTTCGCCCCCGATGTCTGCAGCATCGGATGCAGATGAATCCGCTTGCCCGGTCACATCAGCGAGAATCGCTTCAGCATTGGCAATCTCCCGATCATCGAGTCGTTCCTGGGCCAACGGTCTGCCTGGCACATCCGGACGCAAACGCGGTGCCCCGTAGCTGACCAGTTTGGTGATCAGTGATTCGGAATCATAGATCAATGGCATTTTGGGCCTGACCAGCACCACATGGGGCGTGGCATTCCGGAACCCTTCCTCAAGCAGCTTGGCCACCCGACTGTTTCGATCAGCAGCGGACTTGCCCCCAAACATCGTGACAATCAGTCGGACACCGCTGCGTTCTGCTGAAACGACCTGATTGAATCCCGCAGCCCGTGTATAACCTGTCTTGATGCCGTCAGCGCCCCTAACGGCATTCAGGAAAGCACGATTGGTATTGTAGATTTCCCGACTGCCGATCATTGTCGAGCGACGGGAAAAGATATTGTAGTATCCGGGATAGTCATAAATCAGCCGTCGACCGAGATTGGCCATATCACGGGCTGTCGAAAAGTGGCCGATTTCGGTGAGCCCGTGCGCATTCTTGAAGACCGTGCTGCGCAGACCCATGGCCGTTGCCGCGATGTTCATTCGCCTGACAAATGCCTCCTCGCTCCCCGATACAGCTTCGGCAAGTGCTGTTGCCGCATCGTTGGCCGAGCGGATTGCAGCGGCCCGGATCAGGTAACGAACGGAGTAACGACCCCCTTTCTTGAGATAGACTTTCGACGATGGTTCTGCGGCCGCCTTGGCCGAGATGAGGACTTTCTGGTCCACATCCAGCTCACCGCTCTCGATGGCTTCAAAGACGAGGTAAAGCGTCATCATCTTGGTCAGTGACGCAGGATGCAGATGGGTATCCGCATTCCGCGAATGCATGACCGTGCCATCCCTGGCATCCATGGTCACGGCTGCATACTGGGGACTGGCCCGCACAACCGGTGCCTGAACCAGCACCAGAACAGCGATGAGAATTGGCCCGCACATGCGGGATACGATATGCGTCATCCGCCTATTGCCGCTCAAGCGGCATCTTTTCTGCCACACTCGCCTCCGACATGGTTATTATCGTTACCAGAAGCACAAGATCCCCTATACCACAACTTGCCATCACTGACAATTTTGGCAAGGAACAGCCCGGTGACATCAGATTTCAATCGCATGATGACCGCTGAACTTCCGGCCTGACCGGGAATCCGGCGATGCCCGCACCGCGCACCGAACGGAATTCCGGCCCCACAACAGGACCATCGCGTTTCCCGATTGCGGGCAGCCTCACCCCCCCCGTGCAGTCACGGCCCACGCTCATCATCAGTGAAAGAACGGCTGGCGAGAGAATCGATCAGTGGGGGCAATTCGGCAATGGTTTTTATCGAGAAGCACCGGTCATTGCCGGTCGGCAGGACGCACTGCTCATAGGCCCAGTCATCGTCACATGGAATGTGCACAGCGAGGCATCCTGCATCCAGTGCCGGTATGATGTCGGAGCGGGCCGAATTGCCAACCATCATTGCCCGGTGCGGACCATCAGCCCATTTGTGAAAAATAGTCTCATAGACCTCCTGTGTCTTGTCGCTGACAATCTCAACATGATCAAATTCATCACCAAGGCCGGACTGGGCAATCTTGCGTTCCTGGTCGAGAAGGTCACCTTTGGTAATGAGAAGCAGGCGCCATTTCCGACCAAGGGTTCTGATGACATCCCGGACATTCGGATAGAGGATGATCGGGTGGTCCTGGAGACTCCGCCCGAGTTGGAGAATTTGATCAATGATTGTGATCGGGACCCTTTGCTGCGTGACCTCGATCGCGGTCTCGATCATTGACAGCATAAAGCCTTTGACTCCAAACCCGTAATAGGCCAGATTTCGGATTTCGAGATCATGCAGGTGCTGCCGAAGATCGGGAGACCGGGAATACTCGGCGAGAAGGTTGACGAACTTTTCTTCGGTCAGATTGAAATGGAATGTATGTCCCCAGAGCGTATCATCGGCATCAAACGCAATTGTTGTAAGATCGGACATCAAATCTCAACTCTTCCCATGACGCGCACTTGAATTTATAGTCAGGAAATCCCAGAGTTCCACAGAGAGCAATCACGACAGGATCATGATGCATACATCCCATGATGACCATGACGCCGACAACGATGTCCTTGAGACCGACATCGACACCGGTCATGAGTCCGATACAGCCATTCTCGAACGTCCCGAGCAGCCGCCCCTGTATCGGGTCCTGATGTTCAATGACGATTATACACCGATGGCATTCGTCGTCAGTATTCTGCAGCAGATTTTCGGCATGACGGCTGAACGCGCCGTCACCCTGATGCTTGAGGTCCACAACCAGGGGTTTGCGGTGGTTGGTGTCTATGAACATGAAATCGCCCAGACCAAGGCGAGTCAGGTCCTCAGGGCCGCCCGCAAGGAGGATCATCCACTGGAGTGCCGCATCGAAAAGGACTGATTCTCCCCAGTGACGGATTGCAGGAGCAGACACCCGGTTTCGATTTTTTGATGAGCCCGGGGCACCGAATGGAGGGCCGCGACCGGTGTGTGCCGCCTTGAGCCGATCACCATGTTCCTGCCGTCTGTGGATGGAGATGGGCACCGGATCCATGATTTGCCATCACGTATTGCACGGCATTTTACTCGAACATCATTTTCCTGATGAACGTTGGGGGGACATTCCTGTTTGACAGGACTGTTTTCGCCCCCCCCCCTGCCCATCCTGCTCAACGCGCCCGGATCAGACAAAACGGTTCTGGATATCAGGCATCCCCATCGCCGCTGCCCGGCACCGTATTCGAAATCCGGACTGTCTGTGGCCAGGATCTGTACACCGGACCCCCACCTTGCCCCGACCGGAAATGGAGGCAGCGGCTCAATCACCCTCACCTGACGACAGGGCGGGACACCCGGAAGCAGAACCCACATTCGAGATCGGAGGGACCGGCGCTAGTCGCCCAGGGTGAAGTTCTCCAGTTCCGTCAGTGCCGAGGGTGTCTTGCCGTCGGACCGTGATGGCTCACTGACGACAGTGGAAATTTTCAATCCCGACTCGGGGTCCGGTTGCGGTGCCGGATTGCGTTTTTTGGCCTTGCTGATGGCATCATTGAGCGCCTTCTGACGGCAAAGCCCCAGCGTCACAGGATCCGTCGGCTGGATATTTGCAATATTCCAATGGGTTCGATCCCGGATTTTATCCACGGTTGATTTGGTTGTGCCGATGAGCCGACAGATCTGCCCTGTCGATACATCCGGGCAGTTCTTGATCATCCACAGGATCGCGGCGGGCTTGTCACCCCGTTTCGATACGGGTGTGTAGCGGGGCCCGATCTGGCGTTTTTCTCCTTCAAGCCAGGCATTGTGTTTCATCTGGAGCCGATACTCCGGATCCTTTTCACCCTTCTCGATCTCCCCGGCATCAACCTGGCGATTCTCTATGGGGCTTGTCCCAAGCAGTCCGGCTGCGAGTTCCCCATCGGCGATGCTCTGGATCTCAAGCACATCAAGCCCGCAAAAGTCAGCAATTTGCTGGAACGTCAGTGCTGTATTGTCAACCAGCCATACAGCCGTCGACTTCGGAAAATTCAACGTCATGCCGCTCATCTTGCAATGCCCTCGCTGCTGCCCGTCATGTTATCGGCTGGACCGGGATGACGATCCGGAACCGCCAACACGCTTCCGACCTTATAGTGTCCGGTCCATGCGCTGACAACCTGACCCTACAATGATTCGTCCGGTTCGATATCAAGGACGATCTTTCCGATATGCGCTGATGACTCCATCCGCGAATGCGCGGCCGCGGCCTGATCCAGCGGGAAATGCGAGTCCATGACAGGTGCGATGCGACGGGTCTCAAGCAATGGCCAGACCTCTGAACGGAGAGCATTCGCAATCACTGCCTTGGCCTGAATGGACTGGGGTCGCAATGTGCTCCCGGTCACTGTCAACCGCCGCATCATGACCCGCGCAAAGTTCAACTCGGTCTTTGGACCCTGCAAAAAGGCAATCTGCACCAATCGACCGTCTTCAGCCAGCAGACTGACATTCTTCGGGATGTATGACCCGCCAACCATGTCGAGAATGACATCAGCACCACGTCCGTCCGTCAGTGCCCTGACCTCCTCGACAAAATCCACTTCGCGATAGTTTATTGCGGCGTCAGCCCCAAGATCACGACATGCGGAACATTTCCTTGTGCTGCCTGCCGTCACAAGAACCCGTGCCCCGAATGCCGATGCCAGCTGGATTGCGGTGGTCCCTATTCCCGATGCCCCCCCATGAACCAGCAGCGTCTCCCCGGCCTGCAGGCGCCCCCGCATGAACACATTGCTCCAGACGGTAAAATGGGTTTCACACAAGGCAGCCGCCTCCCTGAATCCGCACGAACCCGGAATCGGCAGCGCATGATCTTCATGTGTGAGAGAATACTCCGCATAACCACCACCGGGCAGGAGGGCGCAGACCGGATCCCCGACCTGCCACCGTGTCACCCGCTCCCCGACCCCGGCAACAATGCCCGCCGATTCGAGGCCGGGCAGATCACTGGCATCGGGTGGTGGCGCATAGGCACCCATGCGCTGGAGAACATCCGGTCGATTGATGCCGGCTGCATGGTTCCGGATCAGAATCTGGCAGTCTTCAGGTTCGGGGATATCCCGCTCTGCGACCTGCAACACCCCCGGGTCACCCGGCATGACAATCTCAACAACGCGCATCGTGTTCTTCCTGACGTTCACCGTGACGACATCCCCATTTCAGTACCGATACAGTGCCCGATCCAGGATTCTGAATGACAGGGACTTAACGGCTGTAACCGCGACGGGACCCGTCGGCGTGCCTGACCCGTGTACCGAACCGGGACATCATCCCGGCGACCGGTTCATAGATCCGACTGTTCCGCACTCTGGCCTTGGCCGACTCGATGCGCATGACATCAGCAATGCGGCGGTCGATAAATGCCCGGGTCTCCCGAAGGCCATCGCTGCTGTCTCCCACGAGATAAAGTGCTGCACTTCCCAAAACCGTAACAAGGGTCATCCGTTTGGTATACCAGTTCAAATCACGTTCTGTATGGCCGAAATAGTTCCATATGCTGTCTGAGGATTCCCATGTCAGCCGTGCGCCTTCTGCACAGTGCCGCGGCAGCGCGAAATGAGCAATAAGAGCCCTGACCGCCAGTCGGTGACCGGCGGCCTGCCGGCATCGCTGCCAGACTGCCTCGGCAATCCTGTCAGGAAATCGGAGAGTGGAGAGATCCATCGTATCCAGCACGGCAATCATTTCACGATCGGACCGTCGATGGTATTCCATCGCCAGATCCGCCGCTCCTCGCGGAATGATGCCCCTGATGTCTTCACGGGCAATGTCCATCCGTCGCAGAATGCGCTCCAGGGCTTCCTCAGTCCATCCATGATCCCGGGACTCGCCAATCATGGCATCAAGCAAATTGGAAAGCACCGGCTTTCCGACTTCGGAATCATTCCGGCTCATATGTCACATCCCGCCCATTCATGTTCTCGTTTGCCATCATCGGTTTTCCGAATGCACTGATCCCGTCAAGCACAGGCATTGCAACCCCGGTGCCCGTTCCGGAAATATGTCGTTGTATTCCCTTCAAGGCATCTCTATGTATCGCCATCCGCACATGCCTGCAACGCAGGCGGCAAGATGGATCCGGTCCCCTTTTCCAACCCCGTCACTCCGGGTTGCGACGGTGACAGGGCAACAACCAGAATCGGACGGAGACAAACGACGTCTATGGCACAGAATGATCGAAATACAGGACTTAAGGTCGTGGTCAGAGAGAACAATGTTGACCAGGCTCTCAGGGTTCTCAAAAAGAAACTTCAGCGTGAAGGTGTGTTCCGGGATATCAAGATCAGGCAGTATTATGAAAAGCCTTCCCAGCGCAAAGCCAGAGAACGTTCGGAGGCGATCCGTCGTGCACGGAAACTCGCCCGCAAACGGGCCATGCTTGACGGCCGTATCTGAGTGAGACGGCGATCGCACCCTTCTGCAGCCAACAAAGCAATCGCTGACATCGATCCCTGAAGATTGTCCCAACAGGCAGTGACGGCTTCCGGTTGCGGCGATGGCATCCACTCTTGCCGGATCCTGATGCGTTCCCGCGTTGCCGAATCCCGGTTCTCCCTCTTCCACGGACACCCGCACGACCGCACCGCATGGGTCGCCCAATCCCCTCACAGGACCCATCCCGTAGCCACCGGCTTCCCGGCTGTGGAATTTCTCTCGGACAGGACACACGCCCAGCGTGGTGTCAGGGTGGAGTCCGGGCAATCTCGCCCGCCTGCTCCCTGCTGCGTTTTTCTTTGGTGCCCTGGGGCATCGTGCGGAGACCATTGTTGGGTTTTTCGCCCCTGACGTACTGGGGAGGTCCTCCGTGCATCCGCTTGGCCTGCTCCTGTTCGAGCCTGCCTGCAGAGCTGTGCCCGTCGCTCGCTTCCACCATCATTGCATCGATGCACGGTGTCGTGCGGCAGACCTGTCGGACTGTGAAACGCCGGCGCAATGCCAGGATCAAGATGAGGCTGCGGTGGACATCTGCGGGCAGGCTCGAAGCAAAGAAGGACTTCCGGCGTCCCAATGCCGACCGGTCGCCGCCTCGCCTCATGGCGGCCCGCATGCACCACCGGCGAAGCCGTCACCCCGACTCGGTCAGCAAGGCCGCAGAGACCCGATGACCGGCAGCACCGCTCTGCGAAGTTTCAACCGAACCTCCGGAACCCGATCAGCGCACATCCCCGATCCTGAACAGGTCTGACGTTTCAGGGAGGGGATCTGCCGGGACCGTTTGACCCGACCGGGCCCGTTTGCGCCCCGCCCCGCCCATCAATGGCCCGGGCCGATCGAAGGCTTTGGCCTGCAGGGGCATCGGCCGTGTGATCATCCGGAAGGGACGGGCATTCCCGGGACAGGACGCGACGGTGTTGCGGGCGAGGGCGCCGGGACCGGCAGGCAGGGTCCGGACGGGCGGATCCCGGGGGCGGATCCCGGGGGCGGACCCCCTTCCGATGATCAGACCCCCTTCCGATGATCAGACCCCCTTCCGATGATCAGACCCCCTTCCGATGATCAGACCCCCTTCCGATGATCAGACCCCCTTCCGATGATCAGACCCCCTTCCGATGATCAAGGGGAGGGCCGCGCCCCCGGCCATCGGAGATCCATGCGGGCGTCACGGGTCACTTCGGCCGGGTCCGTCTCATCGACGAGCGGCATCGCGACCGCGCCATCCCCGATGGGGGCCCGGACGCGGGGCCCGGGGGTCATGATGAACAGCATGGGTCATGCCACCCACGATGGGGGCCGGGATCCAGCCTGACCCGGTGCGGCCCCCTCCCCCGGATGCGGGCGGGGAGCGGCATGCCCCGGTCGCCCCAATCCCCACCCACCATGGGGACACTCGCCATGGGCACGACCCCTGCGGGACCGAATCGCTTCCGCAATGGGGCGATCCCCGCACCCGCCGCCCGGGGTCGGCGGTGTTGCCCGGAAAGACTTCAACCGGGACCGGGCAGCCGTCCCGGTTGCAGAGAAGACCCCAGGGAGCCGGACTCCGGGGATCGAATG
>JAPOSK010000241.1:0-811 GCA_026709725.1 Paracoccaceae bacterium
CTTGCAGAGAAAATCATAAACCAGCCAGCCGATGGTCAGCGAGAGCGCCGAGATTCCGATGGCCTGCCAGAGCTCGAGATCCAGTTTGTTGCGATCAATAAGGTAGAACTCGGCTCCGGCCCAGTAGACGATCATCATGAGAACCAGACCGGAAAGCCAGGTGGCGTAACTCTCCCATTTGAACCAGGTCAGGTGGTCCGGCAGCTCTGGTGGAGCCACGAGATACTTCTGAATATGGTAGAATCCACCGCCATGCACCTGCCATTCCTCGCCATGCACTCCTTCGGAGGTGACCCGCGGCTTTCGCAGACCAAGATCAAGGGCAATGAAGTAAAAGGAGGATCCAATCCATGCGATGGCGGTGACAATGTGCAGCCAGCGGGCAGCGAATGAAAGCCAATCCCAGATAATCGCGGTATCCAGTGCGCTCAGCATGTCATGCGTCCATAAATCGGGATTTGTGTTGCGTTATGGGTCCCAAGGGTCAGCTTCCCCTGTATGTGGAGTAGCCGTACGGGGAGAGCAACAGAGGCACATGGTAGTGGTCATCACAGTCCATCGTGAAACAGATCGGGATTTTGGACAGGAATACGCCGGACAGAAGCGCGGAGTTGCGTTCGGCATGATAGTCTCCGGCGTGGAAGAGCAGCTCGTAGCTGCCTGTGCGAAACTTGTTCTCCGGAAGAATGGGATGATCCGTTCGACCATCGCTATTGGTTATCATGCTGCCAAGATGGACCCTCTTCCCATTCTCCAAACGGCAGAGATCAATGCGGATGCCGACCGCCGGGCGACCGGCGGCGGGATCACG
>JAPOSK010000241.1:821-8012 GCA_026709725.1 Paracoccaceae bacterium
CTCACTTGTTGCGCAGCAAACGGGATAGACAAATAAAGTATTATACCGCCGACACAAAATATCCAATAGGTGTTTTTGCGCCCGATAAAATCAGGCGGTATCAAGAACATGCGTGGTCAAATACCCCATGTGACATTCTCCCCTGGCTGCTGCATCAAATGTCCCGGCATTTACCCATAACTGTCCACCGGCATCAGGGCGAGTGAGGAAATATTCAGCATGCCGCGCGCCGTTATGGCCGGAGTCACGATATGCGCCCGGTTGCCCATTCCCATCAGGATCGGCCCGACTTCAACACAGGGCAAAATGCTTTTGAGAAGGTTGCGGGCGGCACCGGCACCAACTGTGCTGGTATAGATGAGGGTGTTGGCCTTGCCTTGCAATCTTGAACTCGGCAGGATCGAATCCCGGGCGGCAGGGTTCAGGGCGGTGTCAGTATTCATCTCGCCTTCATAGACAAAATCGCGTGATTCCATATCAAGGAGCGCAAGGGCGGCCCGAGCCACACGACCGGATGGACTTTCCAGATTGCCAAATTGTGAATCGGAGCAGATTGCGATCTGCGGTTCAATTCCGAATCGCTTCACATGCCGGGCCGCAGCGATCACAGTCGCAGCCAGTTCCTCCGGTGTCGGATCGGAATGGATATGGGTGTCCGCAATGAAGAGTGTTCCGGTATCAAAGGTGATAAGGGACATTGAACCAACAGGCTGTCGATCAGGATCACCCAGCAGTTGGGTTACATAACGCAGGTGCCAGAGATACTGCCCCACGGTTCCGCAAATCATGCTGTCCGCTTCCCCCCGCTGCACCATGAGTGCCGCAATAACAGTGGTATTTGTCCTGACGATCGCACGTGCCAGGTACGGGGTCACGCCCCGACGCTGCAGGATGCCGTGATAGGCTGACCAGTAGTCCGGGAAGCGCTCATCGGATTCGGGATTGACAACCTCGAAATCCTGCCCGGGGACAATCGAAAGACCTGCCTTGTCAATCCGGTTCTGCACAACATCCGGGCGTCCAACGACAATGGGAATTCCGCGCGCCTCTTCCCTGAGCGTCTGAACAGTGTGCAGGACTCTTGCGTCCTCACCTTCGGCGAAGACGACCCGGCGCTGCTCCTTGCGGACGACATCAATGACCGGTCGCATGACCATATGGGACTTGTAGACCTGACTCTCAAGATAACTTGCGTATTCGTCAATATCGCGTGGACGGGTTGCGACACCCGTCTCCATGGCGGCGCGGGCCACTGCCGTTGCGACGCAGGGCATCAGGCGCGGATCAAACGGCTTTGGTATGAGGTAGTCAGGGCCGAATGTCAGGGTCTCGTTATCATAGAACCGGCCCACTTCCTCGGTGGTTGTGATCCGGGCCAAACCGGCAAGTGCGACGGCACAGGCCCGCTTCATCTCATCGTTGATGCATGTCGCGCCGACATCGAGGGCCCCGCGAAAGATAAAAGGGAAACAAAGCACATTGTTCACCTGGTTCGGGTAATCAGACCGGCCTGTGCAAATCAGTGCATCCGGGGCAACGGCCATCACATCTTCCGGTGATATTTCCGGAACCGGATTGGCCAGCGCGAAAACCATTGGCTGCTCGGCCATGCTCCTGATCATCTCGGGACGAACAAGGTTGGGGCCGGACAGTCCGAGAAAATAATCGGCACCCACAAGGGCGTCCTCAAGCGTTGACAGGGCAGTCTCCCTAGCAAAGCGTCGCTTTTCTTCGGTAAGATTCGCACTTGATGGCTTGACGATCCCGGCCCGGTCAACCAGCGTGATATTTCCAGGTTGCACGCCAAGCAAAACCAGCATGTTCAGACAGGCAATGCCGGCCGCCCCGGCTCCAAGCGTCACAATTCTGATATCCTCAATCGCCTTGCCGGTAATCCTGAGGGCATTGATTGTTGCTGCTGCCACAACGATGGCTGTTCCATGCTGATCGTCATGGAAAACCGGGATTGACATTCGCTCCTGACAGATTTTCTCCACCAGAAAACAATCCGGGGCCTTGATGTCTTCAAGGTTGATGGCTCCGAAGCTTGGTTCAAGACTGATGACCATTTCAGCAAGTTTTTCCGGATCCTGCTCGGCAATCTCAAGATCAAAGCAGTCGAGATTGGCGAATTTCTTGAAAAGAACGGCCTTGCCTTCCATCACCGGCTTTGCTGCCAGCGCCCCGATATTGCCCAGTCCAAGAACGGCGGTTCCGTTTGAGACGACTGCAACGAGGTTGCCCCTGGCGGTGTACCTGGCCGCATTGATGGCGTCCCGGTGAATCTCCTTGCAGGCCTCAGCGACCCCCGGAGAGTAGGCCAGTGCCAAATCACGACCTGTTGTGACCGGCTTGGTCGGGCGGATCTCGAGTTTCCCCGGCTTTGGATGTTCATGATACTGCAGCGCGTTCAGGCGCAGCGTCTCCTCCTGCATTCGTTCCGGCATCGGACACCTCCCCGGTTCCATATCCCATATCCCGATTGCCTATATCGGATAATTGACAACTTGCCACTGCTCCACGCGGCACGATGCGGAATCATGAGACGGGTCAACCATCGGATTGCCATCCGGCCCGATCTTCATATTGTCCTCTCCATGTCCCGCCACGCGATTGCCAGCCAGAGTCCTTAAGCCCGCACCATGACAACGATCAGTGACAATTCCCGGATGACCTGGCTGTCACGGCCACACTGGAGGATCGCATCAATCAATACGCTCTGGTGTCTGCTGGGCTGCTCGATCGGTGACTTTGGCACGATTCTGTTTTTCCAGTTGACCGCCATCCCCTGGAGCACCCTGGCCATCATGACACTGGCCATCATCAATGGCATCCTGACATCAATTCTGCTTGAGACTCTGATTCTGTTCCGTCAGATGGCCCTCAAACACGCCTTCCAGACGGCGATCGGCATGTCACTGGTCTCAATGCTGTCGATGGAAATCGCCATGAATGCAACGGATGTTCTCCTGACAGGTGAAGCACGACTCACGCCCACTGTCATCCCCATCATGTTGCTGGCGGGATTCCTGACCCCCCTGCCCTACAACTACTGGCGCCTGATCCGTTACGGCAAGGCATGCCACTAATTGGACAGCCCTGCCTGATTGTTACATGTGGATTTCGATCCGGCGCGGGAAACCCGTGCCGGAACGGTGTGCTGTGTGCTGATCCCGGACAAGCGGCTGCATCACCAGAGGGCAGCGGGTGATGAGGTCCGGCGTTCGACTGCTGGCTGATGATCTCTCTGGTGCGCTTGACAGTTCCGTCGCGTTTTCCTCACCGGCTGAGAACAATCGGGTCAGGGTCTCAACTGAATTGCCGGCTGGAGACAGCATGGCATGCAATCTGGGCACGCGGGACCTTGATACCGGGCTGGCCGGGCAACGTTTCAGGAGTGCCATTCCCTGGTTGCTGGGAGCCGAACATCCCTTCCTGAAAATCGACAGCCGGCTCCGGGGTCATGTCGCTGAACTGCTTTGCATTGTCAGCAGACATCATCCCAGAATTGTCATCACGCCTGCTGCTCCTGCCCATGGCCGCATCGCCGTCGATGGTCGGGCACACGCCATTGCCGTGAACGGTCGCGTCCATGTCGAGACGGTTCATCTCGGATCAAAACTTGCTGCCCTGGGACAGGATCTCGCTGTCCGGCAACCAGGTGACTGTCCCACTGATTTGATCACATGGTATGATGCCACATCCGAGAGTGATCTCGACACAATTGTTACCAGCGTCAGGCAATCGGGTCAGGGAGTCGTCTATTGTGGCTCGTCGGGGCTTGCCGCTGCGCTTGCCCGCTCAATGGATCTTGTCCCGTACAGAATTCATGATCTCCCCGGTCCGTTGCTCATGGTCTCGGGGTCAGCGCACAGAACCACACGCGATCAGATCAGGACCTACAGAACCGCAATGCCCGGTCACCACTCAGTCAGCCATCAGGGTGCGGCTCTGCCGTCAATCCGACCGCTGCTGGTGACCGCATCAATCCCGCAGAGCACCAATCCCGTCCTTGCCCGGAAATATGTGAATGCAATGCTTGCGGAGGTCTGCAGGGCCAGCCCTCCCGGATCTGTCATGGTCACCGGTGGCTGGACGCTGGAAAGTCTTTGTCACCATCTTGGTGCACGGTCCATTGAACCCAGAGGTCTTTTTGCCCCGGGCGTGCCTGTCTGCCGTTTTTGTGATGGCGCATGGCAGGGGAGAACCCTGATCGCAAAGTCAGGTGGGTTCGGCGAAGCGGAATTGCTGCTGGACATTGCAGGGTCAGCCGCGATGTGATGCCCCCATGTCCGGCCCCTGCTGCGATCTGTTGGTGTTCTCAACCGTGGACATGATAGGACAGCAGGGCATCGACATGGGGAGGAGTGATTGAAGACCTTTTGTATAACAATGGGAGATCCGGCCGGGATCGGCCCGGAAATTATCGTAAAGGCCCTGATGCAACTGCAGGAGCAGGAGGACACCGGATCCCTGCGCATATTTTCAATCGGCTGCCGCGACGCTCTTGAACACGCGGCAGAGAAACTGGGAGGCGGGAAGCCGCGTGTCATCAGGGCTCCCGAGGAATGCAGCGGCCTTGACCTTTCGATCCTGCCCGTAGAGGAGAACCTTCCTGCTCCTCAACCCGGTCAGGTGAGTGTCGAGGGTGGAATATTCGCTTTTCGGGCAGTTGAGGAGGCAGTGCGACTGGCTCTTGAATCCCGTATTGATGGCCTTGTCACGGCACCCCTGAACAAGGCGGCACTGAATCGTGCCGGCTATGCCTATGCTGGTCATACGGACATGCTTGCCGACCTCACGGAAACACAAAACACAGTCATGATGCTTGCACATGGCTCCTTTCGAGTGACACACCTTTCCACGCATGTTCCCCTTTCCGAAGTCCCAAGACTCCTGACAGAAGAGCGACTTGACCATGTTCTGACACTCACATTCGAGGCCCTGAAACGGTTGGGGATCAGGCACCCCCGGGTTGCAGTTGCGGCCCTCAATCCTCATGGGGGTGAAGGAGGGCTCTTTGGTCGAGAGGATCTTGATGTGTCACAGCCAGTGATTGAACGTTGGCAACATGATGGTCATGATGTGCACGGGCCGGTGCCCGGTGATACGGTCTTTGTGAAACTCAGGGGTCAGATGTTTGATGCTGTTGTCGCCATGTATCTCGATGAGGGTCATGTGCCGTTCAAGCTTCTTGGCTTCGAGACCGACATCCGGACAGGTACCTGGGAATCGATGCATGGTGTCAATGTGACACTGGGACTCCCGATCATTCGGACATCGGTGGATCACGGCACGGCATTTGACATAGCCGGCGACGGGATCGCCAATGCGGACAGCCTAATCGAAGCCATTGACTACGCCAGACATCTTGCCGGGTTGTGCTGAAGGTCCAATCATGGGCAAAATGAAGCATCAGGAAGGTGACACTTGAGGAAAAGGAAACGTCATGAACGAAGCAACAGGTGAAAGAGACAGCTATATCAATGGAGAATTCATTACCGGCCCGGACCGTCTCGGTGTCACGAACCCGGCAACAGGACAGGACTTTACCGAGATATCCCTGGCAGATGCCTCAATGACCGAATCGGCACTTGCAGCCGCCCGCAATGCCCAGCCCGGCTGGGCCCGACATGCGCCTCTGGAGCGGGCAGCAGTCATGAAACGGATTGCTGATCTCATTGATGCAAATAGCGAAACCCTTGCCGAGCTGATTGTCAGGGAACAGGGAAAGCCAATTGCTGAGGCCCGCGGCGAGACATCCGGCTCGGCAGAATTTTTCCGGTTCTTTGCCGAATATGCCCGGCGTATTGAAGGGGAAATCCTGCCATCAGATCATGCCGGAGAGCAGATCTGGATTCAGCGTGTTCCCATCGGTGTTGTCGCAGCCATCATTCCCTGGAACTATCCATTGGCACTCGTTGCCCGCAAGGTGGCTCCCTCCATGATTGCAGGAAACAGCATCGTGCTCAAATCCCATGAAAACACACCGCTCTCGGCATTGGCCATGGCGCGCCTGTTTCATCATTCCGGTGTTCCGAGGGGTGTCGTGAATATCATCTCCGGTCTCGGCTCCGTTGTTGGTGAAGCGATGTGCGCATCCGATGAGGTTGACCTCATCACCATGACCGGCAGCGTGCCGACCGGCAAGCGGATCATGCGCAATGCTGCCGACCGTCTGACACCGGTCTCGCTCGAGCTTGGCGGCAAGGCACCCTTCATTGTCATGGCGGATGCCGATCTTGACCTCGCTGTCCGTTCTGCGGCTTCCTCACGCTACATGAACTGTGGCCAGGTCTGCATCTGCAATGAAAGAACCTTTGTCGAGCGGTCAGTCCATGATGCGTTTGTGGCCCGGTTCATCGAAGTTTCAAAGTCACTCAGAATTGGCGATCCCATGGACGAGTCGACGGACCTTGGTCCCAAAGTGAGTCTGGCCGAGTTGGAAAAGGTGGAGAAGCGTGTCGATGCTGCCGTTGAAGCCGGGGCGGAGATTCTTTACGGAGGCGGTCGCACAGAGGGCATGAAGGGTGGCTACTATTACAATCCAACAGTCATCGGTGGCGTCACCGACGCGATGTCCATCATGCAGGACGAAACCTTTGGACCTGTGATTCCCATTGTTCCTTTCGACAGTTTTGATGACGTTGTCACGTCTGCCAACAACTCACGGTATGGTCTCTCTGCCTATCTCTTCACCAACAACCTCAAACAGGTCATGGAGGCTGTCAACACTGTCGAGTTTGGCGAGCTCTATATCAACCGAATTGGCCCGGAAAGCCTGCAGGGATACCATGTGGGATATCGCAACAGCGGGCCCGGTGGTGATGATGGAACCCACGGCCTTGAAACATACCTGCGCAAAAAAACAGTTTACGTGAACTACTCTGACGGACCCACAACAGGTCTCATGCCCTACGGCAAACAGGATGCAGGCGAGGCTTCCTGAGAGATCATCCGGCATCAGGGCCGTGATCCAGGCAAAGGCGGTTGGGCCGGGATTTCAGATCATGACCGATGGAACAGGGATCACTGCGGTCACGCGCTGCCTGCAGAACAGAAGAATTTGACACTCACTCCCGCTGGTCCCGGCAGCGGAGGCCCGACCGGAAAATCACCTCGTCACCCCCTGCCCATCACCGCAGGACATCCCGCCCTCTTCGATGAGATGCTGCCGGAATGAGGGGATGG
>JAPOSK010000180.1 GCA_026709725.1 Paracoccaceae bacterium
TTGATCCCCATGAACAAGAAAAGCCTCAGCGAACGCGATATCTGCACCAAATTCATCCCCCCGGCTCTGCGCAAGGCCGGGTGGGACGAGATGACGCAGATCCGCGAGGAGGTCAGCTTCACCCGGGGCCGCATCACCGTGCGCGGCAAGCTGACCAGCCGAGGCAAGGGCAAGCGGGCCGACTATGTCCTCTACTACAAGCCCAATGTCCCCATCGCCCTCGTCGAGGCGAAGGACAACACCCACGCCATCGGAGACGGTATGCAGCAAGGGCTGGACTATGCGGAGACTTTGAAGATTCCCTTCGTGTTTTCCTCCAACGGCGACGGCTTCGTCTTCCACGACCGCACCGGCACGAGCGCCGAGAAGGAAACCACCATCGCCCTCGACGCCTTCCCGTCTCCAGACGATCTGTGGGCGCGCTATCGCGCCTGGAAGGGGCTGACGTCCGAGGCCGAGGCCGTTGTTCTTCAGGAGTACCACGACGACGGCAGTGGCAAGTCCCCGCGCTACTACCAGGTCAATGCCGTCAACGCCGCCATCGAGTCGATCGCCAGGGGCGCGGACCGCATTCTGCTGGTCATGGCAACCGGCACGGGCAAGACCTACACCGCGTTCCAGATCATCTGGCGGTTGTGGAAGGCCGGGCGCAAGAAGCGCATCCTGTTCCTGGCTGATCGCAACGTGCTGGTTGACCAGACCATGGTCAATGACTTCCGGCCCTTCGGCGCGGCGATGGCCAAGCTGTCGACGAAATCGAAGACCATCGAGCGTGCGGATGGCTCATCCGCGGAACTGACCATCGCCCTCGATAAAAGGCGCCGCATCGATACCGCCTACGAGGTCTATCTCGGCCTCTACCAGGCGATCACCGGACCGGAGGAGCGCCAGAAGCTCTTTCGGGAATTCTCGACCGGTTTCTTCGATCTCATCGTCATCGACGAGTGCCATCGCGGCAGCGCCGCCGAGGATTCGGCTTGGCGGGAAATTCTGGAATATTTCTCGTCGGCGACGCAGATCGGTCTGACCGCCACGCCCAGGGAAACCCGCTACGTCTCCAACATCGACTACTTCGGCCCGCCGGTGTACACCTATTCGCTGAAGCAGGGGATTCGCGACGGATTCCTGGCACCTTACAAGGTCGTCAAGGTCCACATCGATCGGGACGTGGAAGGCTACCGCCCCGAAAAGGGGCAGCTCGACCGCGCCGGCAACGAGGTCGAGGACCGCATCTACAACATCAGGGACTTCGACCGGGTGCTGGTGCTGGACGAGCGGACCAGGCTCGTGGCCCGGAAGGTCACGGAATTTCTTAAGGAGAGCGGGAACCGATTCCAGAAGGCGATCGTCTTCTGCGTCGACCAGGAGCATGCCGGCCGTATGCGTCAGGCGCTCATCAACGAGAACGCGGACCTGGCGGACGGGAACCACCGCTACGTCATGCGCATCACCGGCAACGATTCGCAAGGACAGGCGGAGCTCGACAACTTCATCGACCCGGAATCGCACTACCCCGTGTTGGTCACCACGTCGCGGCTGCTGTCGACCGGCGTCGACGTGCAGACCTGCCGGCTCATCGTGCTCGATCGGGAGGTCGGCTCCATGACCGAGTTCAAGCAGATCGTCGGACGCGGGACCCGGGTGCACGAGGACACCGGCAAGTTCTACTTCACGCTGATCGACTTTCGCGGTGCGACCAGCCACTTCGCGGATCCTGACTTCGACGGGGAACCCGAGCAGATCTACGAGCCGGGCGAAGACGACCCCATGATCCCGCCGGCGGACGACGCGGACGACCGCGACATTGTCGAAGAAGAACCGGGAGAGTACGAGGACGATGGAACGATCCTGGACCACTGGCCCGACTCTGACACGCCGAGCATGGGAGGCGGTGTGCGGAAGATCTACGTGGACGGCGTATCCGCGAACGTCGTCGCCGAACGCGTGGAATACCTGGATGAAAGCGGCAAGCTCGTTACCGAGTCTTTGCGCGACTTCACGAAGAAGGCGCTGCGGAAGCGCTTTGCCAGTCTCGACGACTTCCTGAAACGCTGGAACGCCGCCGAGCGTAAGCAAGCCATCCTCGACGAACTGGACGCGGAAGGTCTGCCGCTTGATCTGGTGGTCTCCGAATTGAACCGGGATCTCGACCCGTTCGATCTCATCTGTCATGTCGCCTTCGGCGCCAAGCCACTGACCCGGCGCGAACGTGCCGACAATGTGAGGAAGCGAAACGTGTTCGCCCGCTACGGGGATCAGGCCCGCGCCGTGCTCGACGCCTTGCTGGCCAAGTACGCCGACGAAGGCGTCCTCAACCTTGACGACGCCACCGTGTTGCGCATCCCGCCCTTCAATGATTTCGGCACGCCCGTCGAGTTGATCAGGGCATTCGGCGGCAAAGATGCCTTCGTGGCCGCTGTCCACGACCTTCAATCCGCGCTCTATCGGGAGGTTGCCTGACCCATGTCTGTCCGTACGCTCGTCAAGTCCATTCAGAACATCATGCGCAAGGACACTGGCGTCGACGGCGACGCCCAGCGCATCAGCCAGCTCTGCTGGATGTTCTTCCTCAAGATCGTCGACGACCAGGATCAGGAGCTGGAGCTGATGCAGCCGGAGTATCAGTCGCCGATCCCCGAGCGGTTCCAGTGGCGCGCCTGGGCGGCCGATCCGGAGGGCATCACCGGCGAGGCGCTGCTCGCCTTCGTCGACGACGAGCTGTTTCCG
This sequence comes from Paracoccaceae bacterium, assembly GCA_026709725.1. GTDB lineage: Bacteria > Pseudomonadota > Alphaproteobacteria > Rhodobacterales > Rhodobacteraceae > MPNP01. The sequence continues at coordinate 2,728 of JAPOSK010000180.1, forward strand.
ACCCTGAAGAATCTCGCCCCATCCGGTCAAACCAGCGACCGCCGTCGCGTGGTGCGCGACGTGTTCGAAGATGCCTACAACTACATGAAGTCCGGCCAGTTGATGCGCCAGGTGGTCAACAAGATCAACGACATCGACTTCAACAACCTGACCGAGCGCCAGCATTTCGGTGACATATACGAGCAGATCCTCAACGACCTCCAGTCCGCCGGCAACGCCGGCGAGTACTACACCCCGCGCGCCGTTACCGCCTTCATGGTGGACCGCATCGACCCCCGTCCGGGCGAGACCCTGTTCGACCCCGCCTGCGGCACTGGTGGTTTCCTGACCTGTGCGCTGCGCCACATGCGCAAGTGCTACGTCAAGCGGCCCGGGGACGAGAAGAAAATGCAGGCGGCGCTTCGCGCCGTGGAGAAGAAGCAACTTCCGCACATGCTCTGCGTCACCAACATGCTTCTGCACAGCATCGACGATCCGAGCTTTGTCCGCCACGACAATACGCTCGCGCGTCCCTATATCGGCTGGGGACCGAAGGACCGGGTCGATATCGTCCTCACCAACCCGCCCTTCGGCGGCAGGGAGGAGGACGGTATCGAGAGTAACTTCCCGCAGCACTTCCGCACGCGGGAGACCGCAGACCTGTTCCTCTTCGGTTGGAGCATTTGCAAGGGTGTATCGACTGGTGGGGTGGGGAGAGCCGTGAGGGACGCAAGGAGACGGAACGAGCTTGGAAGGTGACGGCGGAGGAAGTGAAGGTTCGTGGGTACAACCTTGATGTCAAGAATCCGCATACGCAAGACGATAACAGCGAAGATCCGGAGGAGGTGCTTGATAAATTAATGGCTGCAGAATCTGAAGCGATCGTGTTGAGGGAGCAGTTAAAAGTTGCGCTTGCGGAGGCGCTGGCGCGATGAAATCCAATCAATTGCTCTTACTTTTCGACATGATTGCCGATGCGCCCGAAGCAATTCCCCGTTTGCGCCAATTCGTGTTGGATCTCGCCGTAAGGGGAAAATTGGTGGAGCAGAATCCGGATGAAGAGCCTGCATCGACACTTCTGAAGCGGGTTATGATAGAGAAAGCTCGATTCGTGAAATCTGGAACGATTAGAAAGCCACGGTACTTCGGCGAAGACGAAGATCTATCCCAGCCTTTTGAAATCCCTGATTGTTGGCGCTGGGTTCGACTCGATCGCGTCGGTGCGATCATCGGAGGAGGCACCCCGTCTGCTAGCGATCCACACAATTTCACTGATTCCGGGACAGGTGTTCCATGGCTGACGCCCGCCGATCTGGGTGGCTTTCTAGGGACGTTCATTTCCCGTGGTGCACGAGATCTTTCTGAAAAAGGACTTAAGATCTCTTCGGCAACTTTGATGCCAACCGGGACAGTACTTTTTACAAGTAGGGCGCCGATCGGTTACGTCGCTATAGCCGCAAACTCCATCTCTACCAATCAAGGTTTTAAGTCCATAGTACCCTACATTTCTGATTGTTCGAGATTTATAGCCATTACCATGAAGGCTTTCGCTCCTCAAATAGATGCGAACGCATCAGGAACTACGTTCAAGGAAGTCTCCGGAAAAATTGTTGCAGGAATACCGTTTCCTCTGCCTCCTCTCGCAGAACAGCATCGAATTGTCGCCAAGGTCGATGAATTGATGGCGCTCTGCGATCGGTTGGAGGAATGTCTATCCACTGTCATCTACATGCGCCGTCACTTTCTCGACGTCGTTCTTCGCAACGCCTTAGAGCAATAGAATAGAGACTCAAATGCTACGCTCCGGTCATATACCGATTTAGAGAAAGGAACAGGAGAGTGGAAAGATGACAATTCGCTTAGGTGACGTGAGAGCAGAAGAAGACGCGGAGATGCTAAAACAAGCATTTGTAGAGACTGACGATTACCGGACACTTATAGAGAGAAATGAGCGATGCATAGTAGTTGGAAGACGAGGAACAGGTAAAAGTGCGCTTGCACTGAAATTGGCAGAAAGACAAGAGGAGGAACAGAATGCAATTTTAATTACAATAGCAGGAGATGAAGAAGAAAACATTGGGATTGAAGAGAAAATACAGAAATTTGGAAATAGCTATGGTAGGCAAAAAGCGGCAGCAAAATTGGTTTGGCTTTATGCTATATGGATGGAGATCTTGCAACAAGTACGAGATCGAGGAAATGACGGTCGGAAAGGGCGAAAAATGCGGAAGGAGCGAGTGAGCAAATGGGTGCAAGGAAGAAAAAGTATAGGAAAAAGAGTTTGGGAGGTTTTACGGGAAGAAACAGAAAGGCAAAAAATAGCAGAAATAGGAGAGTTGGATCGACAACTCGATATACGAAAGATTGGAGAGGAAGTAGGAGAAATTCTTGAGAATGAAAATAGAACGGTATACATAATAGTGGATAGATTGGATGAGGGATGGGAAGTATCAGAGAGCGGAATTGCGGCTGTAAATGGGTTGGTTCAAGGAATAATCGAAACAAGAGTGCGAATTAAGAGAGTGGTGCCAATCGTATTTATCCGAGATAATATGTATCGTGGAATACAAGAAATGGATCCAGATTTCTGCAGAAACATAGAGGGACAGGTTCTTAGACTATACTGGAGCAATCAAAAGCTGTGGGAGGTAATCGTGGAAAGATTGCGAATAGCCAAGAGTGGTAGGCAAGAGGCTACGGAAAAAATCTGGAATCAATGCGTTGAAGAAGAATTGATGGGGCGAGAAGGATTTACCAAATATCTAAAAAGAACCCTCTACAGACCAAGGGACATTCTGGGTTTGATCCAAGCAACACTGGAAATGGCGGAGAAAAGTGGAAGATCAAAAATAAACCTAAAATATATACAACTATCTGCGAAAGAAATTTCTAATAATAGATTATTAGATTTATTTAAAGAATACACAGCAATGTTACCGTTATTGCCAACATATACGGAAGTGTGGCGCAATAGTAATGTGCAAAGAAAAGCGGAAATAATTAAGGAGGAAATTCAAGATCGATTAGATAAAACAACAGCAACCAGCCAGGAAAGACAAGAGTGGTTGGTGCTCAAGGAGGATACATCGTCAGCGTTAAAGCAACAATATGGTGTGGGGCTAGTTGGTATTCAAGATCGTCGGACAGGCGCTTACAGTTTTTGTCAAGATGGCAGACCACGGATGGAAGAAATCCGTGATGACGACAAAATTATGCTACATCCAGCATACTGGCATGGTCTGAATGCAAATGGTACGGAACTTGAGGTAGGGACAAGTCAGGATATATACGACGAGTACGAGATAGAACGACAAAGCGATGCTCCAGTATTACGGCAGCGTATGCTACGCGAGCGTCGGAACGCGCTAACGGAAATCGTGATTGGCGTAGATGGTGCAGCAAATTTGGAAGAGTGGTGTGTGGAGGTAATTCAAATATGTTTTGCGAAAAGCTTGAGAAATGTAGAGCGACAGCCGGTGTCTACTGGAACAAACAGACCTGATATCGTTGCTAGAAATCTAGGAATATCAGAGTTCTGGGGGAGGGTGCTTAATGACTATCACAGCAGGCAGGTGGTGTTTGAAGTGAAAAATAAAGACGATTTTGATAGCAACGATATTCGACAGCTTGCGGCTTACCTCACAAATGGAGCGGGTAGCATAGGTTTCCTGGTTACCCGAGGTGGAACGGAAAATCTCGAACGCGGTGCGGAGCTTGACCAGATCCGTGACGCTTGGACTAACGAGAGAAAGCTCATACTCAAAATTCCGTGTGCATTATTGAGTAAATTACTAGGACGGTTGGAACAGACGAGTCGACACGACAAGGTAGATAACTTTCTTAACAGTTTACTGGATAGATATGAACGATGTTATATCAAAGGTCAACTTCCTGCAGGTAGAAAAATGACTTGCGCACGAAAGTCGAATCGAAAAAGAAAGAGATTCTGAATTGCCCGTGACTCCTAAAGAGTAGAATTTGAGACAGTTTCGCAGACACGTTGCCACCAGAACGGCCAAACGTTGTGGATAGAGCCCAACTGGGTAAAGGCATTTAATTCATTCTCCGCGAGCTCTCTTGATTGCATCGGAAACTTGAACGGTTCGCGGGTGCGATGCTTGCTCGCTTTGTACCGAGACCGAGGCCGAACTTCTGCGATCTGCGAGAACTCTGAGCCCGTCAGGCCGAGCGTCAAGCAATAGCAGCAGTTGATTCATCGCCACACTTTGAGTGACTTCGCCGCGCTCATACTTGGAGAACGCGTTGTCCCCGCCTCCCATCAGCCGTGCCGCCTCGACCTGCGTCAGACGCAAGCGCCTGCGTATAGCCTTGATCTGCCGGCCGGTGAGCAACCCGTCGATGCGTCGGTGTTCGTCCCGGATCCGGGCCTCGTTCCGACGCTTCTGGCGCGGCAGAACCACATCGAATCCGCATTCCCGGCATACCGAGTATTCGGAGTCGCTCAGCGAGAACTGCTGCTCCTTGTAGACGTACGTTTCGGCCGAGCGCCGAATCTCCCAAGGGTTGGGAGTCTGGCACATGGGGCAATCTGGAGATTTGGTCATTATCCGCCAACCCTTGGGAAGCTACCGCTGGAGGTGAAACGAGTGCACTACGACCCATCCGTTGAAGCTGAACTTCACGTAGAGTTCATCGACATCTCCGGATGGACCTTCGTAGTTGATGAGGTAGACATCACACTCGGTTTGGCGGTCATTGTGGGTGTAGGTTTCTGTTTTGAGGAAATTCTCCTCCGTCAAAGAAAGCAGGCACTCCGCAACGTCACGCCCGAAGTATCTCAGGTTTGCCGAGTCTCGTTCAGCGGCTCGGCGCAGAACAAGACTGCCTGTTCGTGCGGCCGCTTGTACGTCTCTCAGGGGGTAGTGTGGTGCCTGCAGGGACAATTTTCAACCATTGTGGTCAGTTCCGGAAGAATAATGACCACCTGTCGGCGGCGTTCCGGTTGCTCATGGTATTGAGTAAAATTACGCAGTATGTTGAGTAATTCATCATATCATCGACCACAGGCAGCACAACTGCTGTCCCGCCTGCGCGAGCCGCGGCGCTTCCTCCAGATCGTCACCGGGGCGCGGCAGGTCGGCAAGACGACCCTGACCGTCCAGGTTTCGGAGCAGTTCGGATCGGCCCGCCGTTTCGCCAGCGCCGACGAACCT
>JAPOSK010000104.1 GCA_026709725.1 Paracoccaceae bacterium
AGATTTGGGGAGACCCCGGGGGCGAACCGGAGCAGGGGAGACGTCCGCGCGAAGGAATGTCCATATGATGCGGACTGCCGTCCGGGCAATGGTCTGGTCGTAGCCGGTCTCTGCAACCGGCAGCGGCACTGAGTCCCGGATTGCGGCATTCCCCGGGTTCGTGCGCATACTTGACAGACCCGAGCGATCACCCGGTTCCCCAGTCCATGATTTTGTCATTGATCCTGCTGACTCGGGAGCCAGATCCGGTTTCCATTGGCCGCACCTGACTGAAAACTGCTTGATCGGTGGCTGATCTGCGTTTTCGCTCTCGGGGCCTGCTGTCAATCCGCGGGCGCATGGTGGTGCAGGACTGTCAGGACCAGCCAGTTGATCAGGAGGTAGAGGGTCACTGACAATACGCCGAGTGTCAGGAGTGCGGCGAACATCAGGTCGGTTTTTGCACGCCCATTGGCCAGCAGCATCAAGTAGCCCAGACCCTGACTTGCTCCCACCCACTCACCGATCACAGCACCGATTGGCGCAGAGACAGCGGCCAGCCGCAAGCCCGAGCCCAGGGCGGGGAGCGCGGCCGGTATTTTGATCTGCCAGAGAACAGCCTGTCGGCTTGCCCCCATCGTGCTGGCCAGATCAAGATAGGCGGGCGGGGTCCGCACGAGACCATCGAAGAATGCCGATGTCACCGGAAAGTAGATAATCAGCACGGCCATGGCGACTTTTGAGCCAATCCCGAATCCCAGCCAGAGTGTGAGTATGGGGGCCAGAGCAAAGACGGGCAGGGCCTGTGTAAACACCAGCATGGGCCGGACCATCAGGCGGATGGTTTTGGAAGCTGCGAGCAGGAGGGCCGTTGAGACCCCAAGCAGGACACCAATTGTCAGCCCCAGCAGGATTGCGGTTCCGGTCGCCAGACTGTGCTCGGCAATCAGGACCCGGCTCTCAAACCAGGTTTTCATCACTGTCAGTGGCGGTGGCAGGATAAAACTGGGCACAGACGTGAGGATGACAATGAGCTGCCATATCGCGAGAGCGAGTCCGATTGCGAGAAGGCCATGGACGACCCGCATCATGGGCCTCGCAGGGATGCAAGAAGCTGCGCCTGGGCGTGGAGAACTTCAGGATCATCAATCGGGCGCGGCGGCAGAGTTGCAGGCGGTTGGACATTTTTGCAGCCCACCTCTGTCATGACAAACAATCGATCAGCCAACCGTGCCGCTTCGCCGGGGTCGTGAGTCACAAGCAGAACCGTGCGCCCTGCAAGGAGTTCGTGTGCCAATTCCTGCATGCCGGCCCGTGTCCGGGCATCAAGTGCCGAGAATGGTTCATCAAGCAAAACAAGTGCCCGGTCCTCCATCAGGGTGCGGGCAAGCGCAACCCGCTGCCGCTGCCCGCCTGATAATGCATGCGGTTTCTTATGGATATGCCCCCCAAGTCCAACGCGCTCCAGAAGATGTCTTGCCCGCACCCTGTCAACCCGGTCGCCACGCAAGCGCGAGCCAAGGACAACATTCTTCAGGGCCGTCGCCCATGGCAACAGCATATCATTCTGGGCCATGTATGCTGCCTGCCGCGGGATGGGGAGGCCATCGCCCGCGGCAATCGTGCCCGAGAATGTTGCTCCGGTCTTCAGTCCGACAATCAAACGCAGGATTGTGGTCTTGCCAACACCTGAAACACCCAGTATGCAGGTCCAGCCTCCGGCTGCCAGAGACAGATCCAGGTTGTCAAAGAGCGGAGTGTCGCCAACCTGTGCCGAGCCGGAAACCCTGATCTCCGGCGCCCGAGCCGTGGGTTCCACCATCATCCGGGCTCCACCGGACACTGCTCCGTGTGTATGCCGGCCCCCCTTTTCTGCATCAGCGAGGGTCGGAGCCCGCCCGGGGGTGCATGTCCGGACCGGGTGCTATCGGGCGGTAACATCCACCACAATCGATGATGCGGGATTGCGGGATGAGATCAGCCCCTGGTTCAGCAGGAAATCCTCAAATGCGGCATAGCGGCCATGGTCAACAGCGGCAGGTCGCAAGGCAAAACGGGGCAGGGTGTCGGCCCATGCCCGGATATTGAGCTCGTCCTGCAACTCGGGAGATGTTCCGGAGAATATGTCCCAGGCCGCTTCAGGGTTGTTGATGATATACTGGGTTGCCAATTCAGTCGCCACCAGAAATCGCGATATCTTTTCAGGATTCATCCGTTCCGGATGAGCAACATAGATCAGTTCATCGTAAGGTGGCACACCCTCCTCCTCCGGATAGAAACATTTTCCCGGAATGCCCTCAATATCCATCTGGTTCAGCTCGAAGTTGCGAAAGGCGCCGATCACTGCGTCAACCTGACCGGACATCAGTGAGGGCGAGATGGAAAAGTTGATATTGACAAGCTCGACATCTTCCTCGGTGACACCGTATTTGCCGAGCATGGCTGCCAGGACAGCCTCCTGGACGCCTGTCAGCGAAAAGCCAATTTTGCGCCCTGCAAGATCAGCAGGTGTCGTGATCGGACCATCCCGCAGAACCAGAAGGCAATTGAGCGGTGTTGCAACGAGGGTGCCGACGCGTATGAGTGGCAGTCCCTGGTGAACATCAAGGTGCAGCTGCGTCTGATAAGAGACAGCAAGATCAGCCTGCCCGGCTGCCACAAGCCGGGCGGGAGTGGATGGATCCGCGGGTGGGACAATCTCGATCTCGAGACCCTGTTCGGCAAAATACCCCTTTTCCCGGGCGATGATGATGGGGCCGTGGTCGGGATTGATAAACCAGTCCAGCAGCAGGGTCATGCGGTCCATGGCCACAGCGGGCAGGGCCATGATCACGCAAAGAGTAATGAGCAATAGACGCATGGCTTTCATCCTTTTTCAATCAGCAACCGTCCAGCGCACTGCACAGGCCGATCTGTCGATATTCCACGCTGGCGGACCCGGTGCCAGGACATCCGCCAACATTCCGTGGGCTGGTGAAGACGCTGATCCTCGGGGCTAGCAACCCCGCTGTCTCCCCCGGCCACAAGGACCGATGGGTGGATGACATGGTTTGTCTGGACACCGTTCCCTCCGCCGGCATTGCCCGGATCAGGTTCGATGGGTTCGCACATGCTCTCTCAGCCCGCTCCGGGCACCCCAACGGTCGAAGTTATGATACGGAATGCAGTTGATTGAGTCAAACTCCTCCTGCAATTGATCCAATTGATCCGCGAATCCTGACTCTCTCCCATTTTGGTCCGGCCCGGAGGGCGGGGCGGGGTCTTTATGCTCGGGCTGCCGGACCGGATCAGTTCAGAAGAAGAATGGACTCACTGCCCCAGCCGATCAGGACCGGGTCGTCGATTGAGAGGGTTTGCCGGCCGGCGGTGTTGCGCATTGCAATTGTGACGGTCCGCTCGGTGCCATTGATCCTGGCAACATAGTAGGTCATATCGCCCTAGTACTGCAGGTCGACAAGGGAGCCCCGCGCGGACCGGCCGGCTGCATGAGTCCCATCCTGAAGGATGGTCAACATTTCGGGGCGGATCCCGACGACAGGATCATCACCAAGATTCGCGGGTGCCTGGGAGCGGGGAATTGTCACCTGCCCGAGACCCTCTATCTCGACTGTCATGCCATCGGGGGTGGAGACGGTGGCATGGGCGGAGAGAAAATTCATCACACCGATGAAGTCGGCAACTTCCCGGGATTGAGGACGCTGGTAGAGATCATGCGGCGTTGCAACCTGAGCGATGCGTCCCTCGAACATAACAGCAATCCGATCGGAGAGGATCAGGGCCTCCTCCTGATCGTGTGTTACAAGAACAAAGGTAACCCCAACGGTTCGCTGCAGGGTCCGCAACTCGACCTGCATCTGCTCCCGGAGTTTCTTGTCGAGTGCTGACATCGGCTCATCAAGCAGGAGAACCTTGGGTCGAAGGACAAGCGCGCGGGCCAGCGCCACGCGCTGTCGCTGCCCACCGGAGAGAGCTGCCGGTGAACGAGCACCATAACCGGCAAGACCAACCATGGCCAGCGCCTCTTCGACCCGACCGATGATTTCCCCCTTGGCAACACGTGCCGCCCGCAGCCCATAGGCGATATTGTCAGCAACGCTCATGTGGGGAAAGACAGCATAGTTCTGAAAGACCATATTGGTTGGGCGTTTATTGGCCGGGACGCCGATCATGGAAGTGCCGTCAATGCGAATCGATCCACCATCCGGGGTCTCAAATCCGGCAAGCATGCGCAGGAGCGTTGTTTTGCCGCATCCGGAGGGGCCGACAAGGGTAAAGAATTCACCCGGAGCGATGTCGAGCGTCACCTCGCTGACAGCGCAGACAGGACCGAAGGATTTCCGGACCCGGTTGATCCGGATGATGGGATCATTGTTCACAGAACGGACTCCTGTGTTGACAGACCCAGTTTTCGCAGACCGCGACGGCGGAAGAATTCAGCCGTGATCATGAGTCCAAGCGAAATCGCCAGCAGCAAAGTGCCGAGCGCCAGGACATTGGGAACCCGCTGGGGAAAGCGCAGCTGTCCCCAGATGTACACGGGCAGCGTCGTTTCAGTTCCCGAGAGGAAGAAGGCAATAATGAACTCATCGAGCGAAATCGTGAACGAGATCAGGAGACTGGCAACGACGCCTGGAAGGACCATCGGCACGATGATCAGGCGAAACGTTGCCCAGCGGCTGTAGCCAAGGTCGGTCGAGGCATCCTCATAGTTGTGATCAAGACCCTGAAAGGCAGTCCGCAGAATGGCAACCGAGAAGGGTGTGCAGAGCAACACATGACCGAGGATGATACTGAAAAGGGAGAGTGAAAATCCCAGATGGAGGATAACGACGAGAAACGCCACCGCAATGATCATCTCGGGCAATACCATCGGCAACATAATCAGCCCCAGCATGCCATGCATGAGACGAAACCGGTATCGGGTGGTGGCCCGGGCTGCCAGGATGCCAAGACAGGTGGCGAGGACAGCAGAGGTGAGAGCAACAGCCAGACTGTTGATTGTCGCTTCGTGAAGTGCGGGGACATCAAGCAGGCCTGCGAACCAGGCTGTCGTAAAGCCGCTGAGAGGAAACGCGACAATGGTGCTGTCATTGAAGGCGAACAGGGGCAGGAGCAGGGTTGGTGCATACAGAAAGATGAGAAAGAAACCGACATAGAGAGACAGCAGTGCAGAACTTCTGATGCTCATGACGGACTCCGCAGGTACTTGCGGGTTGCCCAGATGAACAGGAGGGCCATGGTGCCGACCAGAGCCATGGCTGAAAGGGCCAGTGCTGCTCCGAGCGGGTCATTATTGGCTTTTTTGAACTGAACCTCGATCATGTTGGCGATCATCAGGCCATTGGGCCCGCCAACAAGATTGGGTGTGATGTAATCGCCGACAGTCGGTATGAAGACAATAAGGACAGCGGCCACAACACCTGGCATCGCCAGAGGAAGGGTAATCCGAAAAAAGCGGCGCAGGGGTCCATCGCCCAGATCAACCGATGCCTCAAGCAGGGATCGGTCAATCTTTTCGAGGGCGACATAGATTGGCAGGACGGCAAAGGGAGCCCAGGCATGACTCAGTGTCATCACCACCGCAGCCTGGTTGTAAAGGATGAAACGCAGAGGCTCATCAATAATCCCAAGCGTGGTCAGAGTGCCATTGATAACGCCGTTGTAGCCGAGGATGACTTTCCACAGGAAGATCCTGACCAGATAGCTGGTCCAGAACGGAATTGTGATAAGAAAGAGCCAGAGTTGTTTGCGCCGCTTCGGGATATGAAAGGAAAGAAAATATGCCATCGGGAAAGCAAGAAGCACCGTCGCAACCGTGACCAGAAGCGCGACCTTGATCGAGCGCAGCATCAGCACCTGGTAGACCCGTTCTGTCCAGGCCGTCTGATAGTTGGCGAAAGTGAAATCCCGCTGGATTTCAAGAAAGTCCTGGCTCCAGAAACTCAGCATGACCACGCCGACAATCGGCGCTGCGAGCAAAATGAGGGCATAGAGGAAAGGCGGGCTGATCAGAACCAATCCGGGGCTGGGGGCGACAGCTCTGCGACACGAACGCAGAATCATATGAAAAAGGCCAGCCTGAACCACCCTGCCCGGGGCAGTGTTGCCCGTTGCATCATGTCATCCCCCGGAGCCATGACCTTGCAGGGCACCTGCGGAGGCACCCGGTGAAGATGCATGAGCCCGGCACGGGTCGCACAGGCTCACGCGATCACAAAATGATGATGCGGGCCATGATGACATGGCCCTGGGCTAGAACCCGGTCTTGATGAGTTCAAACTCTGCAATCATTTTTTCACGAAGGCTGTTGTCCATCGGTGACTGGAACAGAATTGGAACCGAGACTGCGCCGAGCCCTGCTGCATCAAGGACATCAGAGCCAAGTGCATCAACAGCCGCCTGGTTGCCGTGACCATAGCCCCATTCATTCACAATGTATTCAGCGGACCGCGCCTCCAGCCAGGCATTGAAGAAGTCATACACGAGGCTTTCGTCGCCAGGACCACCGGCAAGATCGACATAGCCGCAGAACCAGGTTGATGATCCCTCGACCGGTGATCGGTTGTAGCCAACATTCACCCCATCAAGACGCATGGTTGTCGGGGTCTCATTCCAGGCCCAGGCGATTGAGACTTCACCGCTGGCAAGGAGTTGCGAGAGTTCGGCACCATCACGCCAATAAGTCCGGACATTCCTGTGGGCATCCCGCAGCCAGGCCGAGGCCCTTGCAAAATCATCCTCACTTGCTGTTGTCCAATCTGAAACACCCGTGGCCAGGAAGGCAAGGGCGTAGACATCATCAACATTGTCAGGGAGAGAGATCTGTTGGGCGTAGTCCGGATCCAGAAAGATCTGCAACGTTTCCACATCCTCAGCCTGGATCCTGTCGGGCATGTAGGCAATCGCGGTTGTGCCCCAATCAACAGGCAGCATGTAGTAGTTGCCATCGAAGTTGAACGCCTCCTTCATGTTGGCATTGACATCATCCCAGCGTTCGATGCGATCAATCTGCAACGGCTCCAGAAGACCAGCCTCGTGCCATTTGGATATTGATTGCGAGCATGGATGTGCAACATCCGCAGCAAAACCGGCCCTCAGTTTCTTGAAAGCCTCCTCCTCTTCGCCAAAGAAGGAGTAACTTGGCGGGGTTCCGTGTTTTTCGAGGTACCCCTGATAAAATCCCTCATCATCAAATCCCGACCAATCCAGGACAACAAGATCACTGCCTTCTGCCAGCCCCGCAGTGCTGCCAATGATGACGGCAGCAATCCCTGCCAGTCCGTTTCGAATCATCCGTTGCATCTTCACTCTCCTTCCAGCGATACATTCTCACCAAAGCGATAAACCAAATTCTCACCAAAGCGATAAACCAATGCTTTCTGACTTGTCAACGCAAGCCCCGCGACCCCAGGCAGCGACCGAATGGCCCGAATGCGCCGCCGGGGCCCATTTTTCCCGGATTCCCTGCCCCTGCCACCACCATGCGTCGTGTGTCTCTGTCAAGCCGCTGGCGCCACAGTTGCCGCAGACACCCGGGGCAGTTCCCGTGCGGGTGATCGCCGCCATGTGATCGGTGCAGGGGTGCCGCTGGACGCAGGAAAGGATCTGACACGGTTGGAGACGGAGAGGGCGCACCCTCCGGTTGAAGCAAGGGGTCGCGCAGCGATGCGCGGGTGCGGTCGGTCAGAATGGCTGGCTGTTCTCGGTGGATGGGCCGCAGGGTGCACCCGCCCCGGTGGATCCCTGCCAGCGATCTTTCCCTTCCGTGATCGCCTGGAGACGCCCATGGGCGATCCTCCCCGCTCAGCGCCGTGACCCCATCCGGCCTCCTGCCGGATGGGGGACAGGCACGGCGCCTGATGGTCCC
>JAPOSK010000138.1 GCA_026709725.1 Paracoccaceae bacterium
GATGTGTTCCCGGGCCCCAGTGAATTTCTCGGGTATGAGACCGAACGGGCCCGGGGCCGGATACTGGCACTTGAGGCTGATGGCGTCGCACATGAGGAAGCGGGCCCCGGCGACCCGGTCACAATACTCTGCAATCAGTCCCCGTTTTATGCCACTGCCGGTGGGCAGGTTGGTGATGCCGGAGCCATCACGGCCACAGACGGTCATTTCAGGGTTGACTCAACAACCGCTTTCCGGGGGCTGATCCTCCATCACGGTGAAGTGGTCAAGGGCATCCTGCGTACGGGTGATGAGGTTGATCTTGACGTTGACATGCCTGCCCGCCAAAAAATCCGTCGCAATCATTCAGCAACTCATCTGCTCAACGAATCGCTCCGCATGCATCTTGGTTCGCATGTCGTGCAGCGGGGTTCGCGGCTTGACAGTTCGGGGCTCCGCTTTGACTTTTCCCACTCGCAGCCTCTGGAGCTTGCCGACCTCCGGACAATTGAAACCGCGGTTAATGCCTGTATCGAACAGGACGCCCCTGTCACCACGCAGGTCATGGATATTGAAGAGGCCCGCGCGCTGGGCGCACAGGCCGTCTTCGGTGAAAAATACGGTGACGAGGTCCGGGTTGTTTCAATGGGATCACTGGCCGGCAGCGGGAAGGGTCGGGATGGCCGAACCTTTTCCATTGAACTTTGCGGTGGGACACATGTCCGCCGCACGGGCGAGATCGGTCTCTTTGTTGCAACAGGCGAACAGGGTGTTGCTGCCGGCATACGCCGGATTGAGGCACTGACCGGTGAGGCGGCCCGGCACCATCTTGCGCAACAGGACAACCGGCTTGCCAGGATTGCACTGTTGATGAAGTCTTCTGCGGATGATGTCGTCGAGCGGGTCGTCGCCGTCATTGATGAGCAGCGGAGGCTTAAGTCCAGGATCAGGGACCTTGAGCGACAACTGGCGCACGCCGAGACTGGGCCGGGAACTGAACGGTCCTATGAATTGATCAACGGGGCATGTTTCTTTGGCACCATACTTGAAGGCACCAATTCTGGCGATCTGCCATCACGGGTGGATCAGGAAAAACAGCGGATCGGTTCAGGGATTGTTGCCCTGATTTCAACACAGGGCGGCAAGGCATCGCTTGCCGTCGGCGTGACTGACAATCTTGTTGATCAGGTCTCGGCTGTGGATCTTGTCCGTCAGGCCACACCGCTCCTAGGTGGGAAGGGTGGCGGCGGGCGGGCGGATCTTGCCCGGGGTGGTGGGCCCGATGTCGCGCAGGCAATGGCGGCTCTTGATTGCATCAGAAACTGTATTGGAGACCTATGATGGCTGCATATTGGATTGCACATGTTGATGTCACAGACAGCGAAGTCTATGGCGAATACGCGAAACTCGCGACAGAGGCGATTGAGTCCCATGGCGGAAAATTCCTGGCGCGTGGTGGTGACTATGAGGTGCTGGAAGGATCCTGCCGACCGCGGAATGTCCTGGCGGTGTTCCCCTCAATGGAAGCTGCGAAACAATGTTATGATTCAGAATCCTACAAAAAAGCACTGTCCTATTCCAGCCGGTCTTCCGAACGCGATGTCATTCTGCTCGAAGGCGTCTGACATTTGCTTCATCTGCCCGCATGTGATGGGATCGGGATCTCAGTGGGCTGAAAAATCAACAATTTTGGGGATGCCTGTGGGTCCGTCTCCCCATGCGCCTGCTCCGGCCTGATGGTATCAGGTGACACGGTGCCAGGGGCCTTGATCTGGGAATTGAAAAGGATTCTGCATCGGCACGGTCATCGCTACGCTTCCCACAAAGAACATGCCTTGAACATGCCTTGCGTGACCGACCGGCGATGTCACCGGCAGTCATCGTGACGCAAGAGGGAGTCAGGGTGCCAAACAGACAACGGAAGAAAACTCTCGATGCAAGAGCCAAACTGCACAACGCCGCGTCAGCGGATCAGGCCAAGCGCCTTCAATCTGAACTGCGTGGAAGGCCGGCCCAGTTCAACCAGATCGAGGCGGGAAATCGTCTTTTCCGACATCTGCCATGATGCAGCGGATGGTTGGGCAGGCCCAAGCCGGACCGGGATCCGGCTAGTGTCAACACCGGCAAGGAGAAGGGGAGCAACATGAACGTGACTCTGGGAGTGTGTCGGAGCGACAGGGATCTCCCAGAGTGTTCACAGGACAAGATGGGGTACTGTCTGTGACCTGTCAAGACCTGCCTTCGCTTGACAGCCATGGCACTGATGGAAATCGTTGATTCCATCAGTGCCAGACAGAAGCCTGACCGCGTACAAGGCAGCCACCGCGTCAACGGTCGATCGGTCGATGCTCTCGCCCTGCACCGGTTCAACGCCCGACTCTCTGGACTGCTGCTTGAAACCATCGGTGGTTTCGAGATTGTGCTCCGCAATGCGGTCGTGACGTCAATCATGAATCATTTCGATCGACCGGACTGGTATCGGGCCCGGTCCTTTACGCAGCGTCTCGATGCCCGACGGCGGACGAACATCCGGGAGGCCTGCAGGGTGCTGGAAAACCGCCACCGCCCGCCGAACTCTGACAGAATTGTGGCCGAACTGACCTTCAATTTCTGGGTTGCCCTGCCCAACGGGAAATACCGCGAGACATTCTGGATTCCGTTCCTGAGGACGGTCTGGCCTGCCGGGGAAGATGTCAGGAAGCTGCACAAGGACCTGCTGAGAATCAGGGATCTGAGAAACCGGATCGCTCACCACGAACCTGTCTTTGCTTCAGGATGGAGAGAGTCCTCCGATCTCGCTCTGCACCGTCTGGAACAGCTGTCGCCCCACCACCACGCCTGGCTCTCCGGCCGCGTGAGCATGGAGATGGCCGATGTCAGCGCAAACATTGCATCTGTCGTTCAATGACAAGCTGAATCAATCCGATCAAAGAGAGGCGGCCAATCCGGCCCATTACGCACGAAGGGACAAAAACGGCAGGATTTTGACTTTGGCCGGGGGTGTCTTGACAGGCGTGTTCGTTCCGTGAGCATGTTCCGATAATCATTGATCGGAGACCCCATGCAGCAGATATGGATGGATGATGAACTCCGCGCACACTGGGTGTTGGGTGATGCGGAGTTGGCCCTGCAGGGCGTGTCAGACCATCGCCGTCCAACGATGGGCGTCTGTCTTAAGTCCTTCCAGTTCCATGCGCGGTTTCCCGGCAGGCAGGATGGTGTCCCGCGGCAGGTTCTCGGGTTTCTGCCGTCACCGGTTGGCAGTGCCATCGAGACCGGGGCCGGGGTCACGGATGCTCCAGACCGGACGGCACGGTTTTACAGGCACCAGATCGGCACATTCCCCGCCATCAGGCGTTCCAGCCAGACGGCCCGCAACCGTTTCGTGGATCGGCTGATCCAGTCCGCCTTGCCAGAGGCTCCAGACGGGGCCACCCTGGATGCCGAACTCCCCCCAACGAAGGGATAGGGTGTGACATAGGATTGGCGATTGTGTCCAATTATTACAAGGATTTGATCCGATTTTGGACCTCCTGGAATTGACACCGCATCCAAGGGTTGATTTCAGGAGACGATTTCGAACCTGCCGCACGGTCCGGGAGATGGGATGGGGCCAATGTGGTCCTGCCACATGTTTGCTCAGACCAGACCCATCCGAGTCTGTCCCAAGAAGGGTCGGCGAAAGCGGCCGGGAGCGGGGGTTCTCCGACCCGGAAAGACACCGTTTCGGGACATGGGGCCGCTGTCATGATCGTATGTCACCGGCTGCGTGGAAACGACCGGAAACCGGCCCCTGGAATGGTGTGGACGGATGCCGGATTCCATGTCGCGCTATGCACCTTCGTTGGGAGAGGCCCTTATGACGGTTTTCCGTTCGTCTCGGTGCCGAACTCACTCCCGGGGCTATCGTTGGGGGGTTCGTAGTTGAGATTGGGAGCCAGCCAGCGCTCAACCGTGGACTTGTCGAGATTCTTGCGTTTTGCATAGTCCTCAACCTGATCGGATTCGATGCGACCGAGTCCAAAGTAGCAGGATTGGGGATGGGCAAAGTAGTAGCCACTGACACTTGATGCGGGCCACATGGCACAGTTTTCGGTCAAGGAGACGCCGGTGGTGGTCTCAGCGTCGAGAAGAGAAAATATTGTGCGTTTTTCGGTATGGTCAGGGCAGGCTGGATAGCCGGGTGCCGGACGAATCCCCTGATAGGCTTCAGCGATGAGGGCATCATTGCCGAGGGCCTCGTCAGGCGCATAACCCCAGAATTCTGTTCGTGTGCGCTGGTGCAGGCGTTCGGCAAATGCTTCAGCCAGCCGATCGGCAAGCGCCTTGACCAGAATCGCGCTGTAGTCGTCATTGGCTTTCTCAAAATCATCGGCAATGGTGGTGATCTCGCTCCCGGCAGTCACGATAAAAACGCCAAAATAGTCCTGGATTCCCGTGTCTTCCGGGCAGATGAAGTCCGCAAGGGCAAAGTTGGGACGATCATTGCGGCGCAACATCTGCTGGCGCAGTGTATGAATGACCGCAATCTCATTCCCATTGCCATAATTGCCCCTGTCGGCGTCATTATCAAAGAGGACGATATCGTCACCGCGAGCATTGGCTGGCCAGAAGCCAAGGGCTGCACGCGGCGTTAACCATGCCTCCTTTTCCATCCTGTCAAGCATGGCTTCGGCATCCCGGAAAAGCTCCCGGGCACTTGCACCAATCATCGGGTCATTGAGCAGGCCTGGAAATCGGCCCGCCAACTCCCAGGTTCGAAAAAAGGGGGTCCAGTCAATATATGCCCACAGTTCGGCAATGGGGTAGGGACCAAACGCCCGGGTTCCGAGAAAACCGGGTCTGGGAGCCTTGAACCCGGTCCAGTCGATCGGAACCCTGTTGGCCCGGGCTCGTGCGAGCGTCTGCCGCTCTGCGCGCCGTCGGCCATGACCATGACTGGCCCGCATGGCATCATACTCTGACTTGATGGTCGCGACATAGTCATCCTTCCCGTGTTCGGCAAGCAGGCGGGTCATCACGCCAACCGCCTTGGAAGCATCCGGGACATGGATCACCGGCTTGTCATAACGGGGGGCAATCTTGACAGCTGTGTGCAGCCGGCTGGTTGTGGCTCCGCCAATCAGCAGGGGCAGATTGAAGTCCTGGCGGGTCATCTCCCTTGCGAGATGGATCATTTCATCAAGACTGGGCGTTATGAGACCCGAGACTCCGATAATGTCAACATTCTCATCAAGTGCAGTGGCCAGAATCTGCTCGGCCGGCACCATCACACCCAGATCCACCACATCATAATTGTTGCACTGGAGCACCACGCCGACAATATTCTTGCCAATGTCATGAACATCGCCCTTCACGGTCGCCATAAGAATTTTGCCCTTGGACCTGGCTTCAGCTCCGGCCGCGGCCCGCTCAGCCTCCATGAAGGGAGTGAGGTGGGCAACTGCCTGCTTCATAACACGCGCACTTTTAACAACCTGGGGCAGAAACATTTTGCCGGAACCAAAGAGATCGCCGACATGATTCATTCCATCCATCAAAGGACCTTCAATCACATCCAGGGGGCGCGTGGCAGCAAGGCGGGCCTCTTCGGTATCCTCGATAATGAACTCACTGATTCCGTGCACAAGGGAAAACCCCAATCGCTCATGGACATCACACTGCCGCCACTCAAGCGACTTCCGGGCTGTCGTCCTGCCGGTACCCTGATGTTTCTGGGCAATATCAAGCAGACGCTCGGTTGCATCGCCCCTGCGATTGAACAAGACATCCTCGATTGGTTCAAGAAGGTCAGGAGGCAGGTCATCATAGACACCGATCTGACCGGCGTTCACGATGGCCATATCCATGCCAGCCTGAATGGCATGATAGAGAAACGCCGAATGCATGGCTTCCCGGACCGGTGTGTTGCCACGGAAGGAAAAGGAGAGATTTGAAACGCCGCCCGAGACATGACAATGCGGCAATTCCCTGCGGATGCGTCGCGTCGCTTCAATAAAGGCGATGGCGTATTCGTTGTGCTCCTCGATCCCTGTCGCGACGGCAAAGATGTTCGGGTCAAAAATGATGTCTTCCGGCGGAAAGCCCACTTTCTGCGTGAGAAGATTGTAAGAGCGCTGACAGATTGCAAATTTGGTGTCAGCTGTTTCGGCCTGACCGTTTTCGTCGAATGCCATCACGACGGTTGCAGCCCCATAACGGCAGATAAGTCTGGCCTGCTCCAGAAACACATCCTCACCTTCCTTGAGGCTGATCGAGTTCACAACTGCTTTCCCCTGGACGCATTTCAGGCCGGCTTCAATGACAGACCATCTGGAGGAATCGATCATCAGGGGCACCCGGCTGATATCCGGTTCGGCAGCAATCAAATTCAGAAACCGGACCATCGCGGCTTCAGAATCCAGCATGCCCTCATCCATGTTCACGTCAAGAATCTGGGCACCACTTTCCACCTGCTGACGCGCAACCTCAAGGGCTGCGTCGTAATCCTCGTTGGTGATCAGGGTCCGAAATCGTGCCGAGCCGGTGACGTTGGTTCGCTCGCCGATGTTGACGAAGCGACTCGCTGTTTTTGCATTTGCAGATGAATTGATCATCACGGAATGACCAGCGGCTCCAGCCCCGAAAGGCGCATCTGTGGCGGCTTCACTGGCAGAGGGCGGGGTGGCAGGCCCTCAACAACCCGTCGCATGGCGGCTGTATGAGCAGGTGTCGTCCCACAGCAGCCGCCAACGATATTGATCAGCTGTTCATCGGCCCATTCACGAATGAGGCCTGCGGTCTCATCGGGCTGTTCGTCATATGTCCCGAATTCATTGGGAAGACCCGCATTGGGGTAGACGCAGATGGCGGTATCGACATGCCGTGCGAATTCGACAAGGTATGGACGCATCCCCTGCGCACCGAAACCACAATTCAGACCAAAGGCCAGCGGCCTGGCATGGCGCAGCGAATACCAGAATGCTTCCGGTGTCTGCCCTGTCAGCGTACGACCCGAGGCATCCGTGATCGTTCCCGTGATGATGATCGGACAGCACGTTCCGATCTCTTCAAAGACTTCCCTGATCGCGACAAGACAGGCCTTGGCGTTCAGTGTATCAAAGATTGTTTCCACAAGCAGAAGATCCGCACCACCATCCAGGAGTGAGCGGGCTGCATCCCTGTAGGCAGTCTTGATGGTGTCAAAATCAATGGCACGATAGCCCGGATCATTGACATCCGGCGAGATTGATGTTGTCTTGTTGGTTGGACCCAATGCACCGGCCACCCAACAGGCCCGGTCGCGGTCAGCAGAGATTTTGTCACATGCCTGCCGGGCGATGCGTGCGCCATCATGGTTGAGTCTCTTCACCCATTTCTCCATGCCATAGTCTGACTGTGAGACTGTTGTGGCATTGAACGTGTTTGTTGTGATGATATCGGCACCGGCCTCAAGAAAACCCCGATGAATCTTGCTGATGATTTCCGGAGCCGTCAGATTGAGGATGTCATTATTCCCGACGAGGGCGTGCGGGTGATCAGCGAACATCTCCCCGTGGAAGACAACACGATCCAGCCCCAATCCCTGGATTTCCGTCCCCAAGGCCCCATCAAGCAACAGTATTCGTTCATTCAGGGCCTGACGAAGGGCCCGTTCGGCATCAGTCACTGTCATTTCCGGAAGATCTTGCCGACTCTGGATGGACACCGATCCGTTCACAGATCGCCCTGATCAGGGCAGCACGGTTGAGCGTGTAGAAATGGAAGTCATCAACACCATGGTCTCGAA
>JAPOSK010000492.1 GCA_026709725.1 Paracoccaceae bacterium
GGATGACCCGTCCCCGTCCATCGAGCACAACGGCAGGAGCGATCGCCGTGCGCCCGCCTCCCGGGGCAGGTCACGACACTGTTCGGGACCGTCTCCTTCCAGCGCTCACGCTACCGTCCCTCCGGCAAAGGGGCGGCCCGGGTCCCCCGGAGCAGATCCCGGGCCTCCACGGGCCGGATGACACCGGCCGCCGCCGGTCTGTCCTGGCGGGCATGCCCGCCCGTGAGTGTGCGGACCTCTGGCGGCGCTTCCGGGTCAGGGGCCCTCCGTGAGCAGCCTGGTCCGGCTGGTGGGGGATGTGGGCGCGCGCATGGAGACGGAGGGCGACCGGATGCTGGATGACATCCGTTCGGACGCGCCCCTCCATCCCGGGCCCCGACGGATCCGACCCCGGCCCTCCTGGTCTCCCTTGACGGGGCGCGGGTGCGGATGTGTGCCGAGACGCTGGAGGGGCGGGACCTCGAGCGGGGCTGGCGGGAAGCGGCCTGCGGCGTGGTCGCCGAGCTCGATGCAACCGGGGCCATCCTGTGCCAGCGGACATTCGCCCGTCTCCCCGAGACCGGCAAGACGGGCCTCAAGAGGCAGATCGGTGCCGAGGTGTGGCACCGCCATGATCCATGACGACCCGATGGGACAGGCCGCGGCCGCGGGACGCACCCTGACGCTGGTGGCCGTGGCCCTCCGTCATGATGACGGGTTGGGGTGCGAAGGACAACTGGTCCTTCCTTGAACAGTTCAGCCCGGACATCATGCCCAATCCATCCATCATCACTCTGGGACTACTGGCACCTGATCCAGCACCTGGGCGCGGCCGCCACGGCCGCCCCAACATCACCATTCCGGGGAGGGCAGCGATGCCGGCAGGGCCTGGCTCGAGACCCGGAAGGAGAGGCTGCTTGGGGAGACCCATGGGGCCGGCAAGGTCATCGACGCCCTGCGCTATCTCCTCCGCAAGCAGACGGAGGGCAGCCCGGCCCATGACGCGATCAGGGCCGTCATCGGATACTGCCGCAACAACCGCGGGCGCATGGGCCCGAATGGTGATGACGGGGCGGCGCGGGATGCCGGGGTGCCCATTGCGAGCGGCGCGGCCCGTGCCGCCAACAAGACCCTCGTGGGCGTGCGCATGAAGCGCAGCGGGGCCAGCTGGGGACGGTCCGGGGGGACCGGTGTCCTTGCCTCCCGGGCCCTCCTCACGTCGGACCGGTCTGATGCGGCCCGGGCCCGGATGGCGGCGACATGGCGACCGCCCGGGGCTGACCGGTCAGTCAATGACAACGGGCTCCGCCTGGCGCGGGCGGCCTGATTCGGCCGAATCGGGTCAGGAACCGGGGCGCGTCGGGAAATGTCACGAAAAGTCAGCCATAGGAGAATCACTCCCGGCCGGGACGTTTGGCCTTGTTATCAGTGATGATCTGATCAAAGATCACTATATGAGATTGATGCGTGGTTGAAGACGATCAAAAAATCCAAAGGAAATTCTCCTTCACGCGATTCAAGGAGAAGAGCAAGACATTGTTGATCGTGGTGCAGGCAGGGAAGCTCGTCAGCTTGGTAGTGGAAAATCCGTAAAGGCAATTGGGGATATAGCAAGAACAAGCGAAGCGGCACGGAAGAGGTGTTTCGGGATCATTTCGAGCGTATCGCCATCCTGTCACTTTATGTGATCTGGGTTGTCGCGTGTCTCCTGAATCTGGTGTGGGTTTACCATTTGGTATCTCCTGAATCCTGGCCGAGACTCCCTGAAAACAGAGTTGACGGAATTCAAGCGATCGTGACGGGAGGTGCGATCGTCGGTAGAGCGGGGCAGCACTTCAGGAAACGCATCGGAAATTGATACCGCACCGCTTCACGGAATCCTGATGCCGGCACATCCGGCTCCGATCCTGGCAGCATCGTGTCAATCTTCCCGGCACGGCATCGGGTGATCGACATCCTGTGCGTCATGTGATCGGATCATATGCTCACTTGGTGGGACTGCTGCTCTCGGGAGCGCCGGATTTGGGGCTGTTCTGGTAGGCAAGCTCGCTGTGTTCGGAGCAGTAGGGTTTGTCGATGACGCTTTGTTTGCCGCAGAACCAGAAATGTTTCGTTGAGGGATCACCGATGGGCCAGCGGCAGGTTCTGCTGGAAAGGTACATGAGTGGCAGACGCTTCATGTTGATCTGCTCATTGTGCGCTTCAGCGTCCAGCACTTCCTGCGATTTTGTGGCGTTGTTGGGGGCGGAGATCATGCCCGCATCCGACCCTTTCGTTGAAGCGTGATGATCGTCAGCGGACGTCGAGTCATCCGAAGGCCGGTCCGGTGAATTGATCGCAGCATCCTCATCAGTCTGTCGCTTGACATTCAACCGGTTCATTTTGCCAATGACCGCGTTTCGGGACTTGTTGATTACGTTTGCAATTTGCCGAGCGGATGCTCCTGCAGCCCACATCTCGCTGGCCTGCTTAATCTGCTCTTCTGTCCACGTGCTTTGCGCCATCCGTCCGTGACCTTCCTGAAATGATTTGGTACATGCTGTCCGCAGATGGGACAGTTCCGTAGGAGTAAATCTAGGGATTGCCATGGAGTATTGCAAGGCCTGACCCTGCCGGGTGAGAGAGGAAAGGGCGGGCCGGCGCAATCTCGCATTCTCATCGTGTTCACGATAGAGGGCCGCATATCGATGATCACAATGATTGGATAGTCGATCCAGGGGCGATTGCAGGGTCAGGGATAATGTCAGAATCAGTCTTGCCGGTTTTTCAGCGGGCACCGCTTTGCTTTGAGCGAGGAGAGGGGTGCTGGCTCTATGATGCACATGGAGAGGCGTATCTGGATGCCGGGAGTGGTATTGCCGTAACATCACTTGGTCATGCACACACTGAACTGGTGGATGTGTTGCGGGAGCAGGCCGGGATTCTGTGGCACACTTCAAACCTTTATGAGGTCGCAGGCCAGAAGACGCTGGCGGACATGCTGGTCGATGCAACCTTCGCGGACACGGTTTTCCTTACCAACAGCGGGACGGAAGCCATGGAGGCGGCCGTCAAGATGGCGCGGCGGTACTGGCATGTGCGCGGTCAGAAGGAACGGAAAACCATTGTCACCCTGGAAGGGTCATTCCATGGCCGGTCGCTGGGGATGATCTCTGCGGCGGGGAGCCGGAAACTGGTTGATGGATTCGAGCCCCTGTTGCCTGGTTTTGTGCAGATTCCTGTGGGTGATGTGGACAGCGTTGCCGCGGTGCTTGATGAGACATGTGCGGCAATCATGGTTGAGACAGTCCAGGGCGAAGGCGGGATCGTGCCGCTTGCGGATGAATACCTGCAGCAGCTGCGAGAATTATGCGATGCGAGCGGGGCGCTGCTGATCCTGGACGAGATCCAGTGCGGGGCGGGCCGCACCGGTAAACTCTTTGCCCATGAATGGGCTGGTATCACGCCGGATATCATGGGGATTGCCAAGGGGATTGGCTCAGGATTCCCAATGGGTGCCTGCCTTGCGACAAGGGACGCGGCAATCGGGATGACAGCGGGAACCCATGGCACAACGTTTGGCGGAAATCCGCTGGCCTGTGCGGTGGGTGCAAAAGTGCTTGAGGTTCTCAGGCGTCATGGGTTTCTGTCGCATGTTCAGGAGGTTGCCGGGAGCCTCAGGGACGGTCTTGATGCATTGGTTGCAGACAATCGGGATCTCTTTGATTGTGTACGGGGACGGGGCCTGATGCTGGGTTTGAAGTGCCGCGTGGTGAACACAGACCTTATCGCTGCCGGATATGCCGGGCATCTTCTGACCGTACCGGCCTCCGACAATGTGATCCGGATCCTGCCACCTCTGATCATGACAGGGAATGAGGCGGGGATGGTTCTGGAAAGACTCAAGGGAGCGGTTGTCCGGTATCGGGAGGGTTGCCGTGCCTGATTTTCTCGAAATCGCGTCTCTGTCGAGGGATGACCTTCGGCGTATTCTGGCGACCGCGCACACATTGAAATCCGCAAGAGGATCCCTGCCCAGAGGGGCTCCGGATCCATCCCCGGCCCTTGATGGTCATATGGCCGCCCTCCTGTTCGAGAAGCCGTCAACGCGGACACGGCTGTCATTTGATATTGGCGTCCGGCAGCTTGGCGGTCAGTCCGTTGTTCTCTCATCACAGGATCTGCATCTTGGTCAGGGCGGCGAGACCATTGGCGACACGGCAGCCGTCCTCTCGCGCTATGTGGATCTCATCATGATCCGGACATTTGCCGGTGACACGCTCCATGAGATGGCAAGACATGCCTCCGTTCCTGTCATCAACGGCCTGTCAAATGAGAGTCATCCATGTCAGATCATGGCGGATATCATGACATTTGAGGAACGCGCAGGCACAATCGAAGGAAAACAGATCGCCTGGCTCGGCAGTGGCAACAATGTCTGCTGCACGATGATGGAGGCAGCGGCCGTGTTTGGGTTCGCGATGGCAATCAGCGGACCTGATCATGCCCTGCCCAGCCGGGAACGCCTTCTCGGTGCGCGTGCGGCCGGTGCGGAAATACGCGTGATGTCAGATGCCAGGGAGGCCGTCAGGGAGGCCGATCTCATTGTCACCGATGTCTGGCAGTCCATGCATGAGACAGAGATGGCGAATCTTGAGGATCTTTTTCTCCCCTATCAGGTCAATGATGACCTGATGTCAGCCGCTCCCAACTCTGCCCTGTTCATGCATTGCCTGCCTGCGCACCGTGGGATGGAGGTGACCTCCACGGTCCTTGACGGCCCGCACTCTGTCGTTCTTGATGAAGCCGAGAACAGGCTCCATGTGCAAAAAGCCATCATGCTCTGGTGTCTGGGGCGGCTCGATTGACAATGCGAACAGTGCGCATCGTCAGGAGGCTGTGGCTGTTGCGGTCCGGAAGATGGGCAAATCAGCGCTTAACCATCGCTCATCGCTTTGCAGCGCACACAACGGACTCCACGAGGGGATTGAGAGCAGTCTTGGCCGTCTCCAACACGCTGCGTGGTGGCCTCTTCATCATCTGCGGGACATCACTGATTGGCCTGATTGACAACTTCGTGCCAATCATCGCCGAGCAGCATGGCGTGTGGCAGTTTCACATGATCCGATCCGTGATGGCGGGTTTGCTGGTTGTGCTCTATTGCCGGGTCCGAGGATTAAGGATTTGGCCGAAACGGCTGCAGCCGGTCTTTGTCCGTTCAGTCTTCATTGCCATCTCAATGATCCTCTACTTTGGCTCAATCTCACTGATGCCGATCGCTGAAGCCGGTGCGGCCCTGTTCAGTTCGCCCATCTTCATTCTGATCTTCTCCCTGCTGTTCTTCGGGACGCGGATTGGCATTCACCGCACTCTGGCTGTCGGGATTGGCTTTGCCGGCGTGCTGCTGGTTCTGAAGCCCGATCCGACCCATCTCGGTGTGATCACCTTCGTTCCGATGCTGGCCGGTCTCTTCTACGCGCTCTCCCAGCTATGGACACGGCACTTCTGTGCTGCCGAAAACACGGCGACCATCCTGCTGGGCTTCCTGACAATGATTGGACTCTTTGGTTTGGCGGGGACCGCGTTTCTGACGCTTTTTCCACCGCCAGCGGCCTGGGTGGCCATGGCCCCATTCTTCTTTTCCGGCTGGCAGCCTGTGACATGGACATTCCTGTTCTGGACCGCGATCCAGGCTGTTGGCTCGAATATTGCGGTTGCCTGCCTCATCCGGGGATATCAGATTGCCGAACCCACCCGTGTTGCGGTCTACGAATACAGTTTCCTTCTCTTCGCCGGTCTTTGGGGCTGGCTTCTGTGGGGCCAGATTCCAGACATGTTCAGTCTCCTCGGCATTGCCCTGATCATTGGAGCCGGAATCACCATTGTGCTGCGCGCCAATCGTCTGCCCGGAGAACAGGATGCCCCCGATCATTCGTGAACACACCATTCCGCTCAGGATGATGCAATCGGATGATAAAGTGTTTGACAATTCAGGTGAGTTGAATCACCGTAAGACCCGTGTGAACAGCCAATGTCCCCCGGCAGGTCGTCAATGGTCAGTGCTTGCCAGCGGTCAGGAATAGGCCCTTGAGAACAGAAATGGGAAATCTGAATGGTTGAGAATCGTGTCAGGTCCGTCTGGAGTTGCGGTCAGGCAGCGTTGAACGGCTGGTTGTCGATACCGGACCCGTTTGTCGCCGAAATCATGTCGTGCCATGAGTTCGACAGTCTCACCATCGACATGCAGCATGGACTGATTGATTACACTGATCTTGTCCCGATGCTCCAGGCCATGCATTCCTCCAATGTCACCCCCTTTGCCCGGGTTCCCTGGCTTGATCCAGCCATCATCATGCGTGTTCTTGATGCGGGTGTGCGGGGCGTCATCTGTCCCATGATCAACAATCGCAAGCAGGCAGACGCGTTCGTTTCATATTGCCGTTATCCACCGCAGGGCACACGCAGTTTTGGCCCCATACGGTCAATTGTTGCTTTTGGGGCCGACTATTATGACCGGGCCAATGAGGATGTCCTGGCCTTTGCCATGGTTGAGACTGCCGAAGGCTATGCCAATCTTGATGCAATCGCTGCCACGCCCGGTCTGGACGGCATCTATGTCGGACCCTCGGACCTGACATTGGGGCTGACCAAAGGGCAGGCTGCGCCGGCACTTGACCGGGAAGAGCCGGTCATGATCGATGCAATCCGGACGATCCAGAAGGCCTGCGCCGGGGCCGGTATCCGTGCAGGACTTCACACCGGGTCGGCCGGCTACGCCATTCGTGCCGTGAGCTGGAACTTTGATCTTGTCACGCTGAACAGCGACACCAAACTTCTTGATACAGCCGCGGCCGAGCATATCGGCGATGTCCGCTCACGGCTGAAGAATTCCTCCACAGCATCCGCCGCGGACCAGGACTGATCCCCAGGGTAACGCTCCAGTCGTGACACCCCAAGGTCGCCCCAGAGGCGCCCCAAAAGGGCAACCGGGGTCATCCCAACGGGCTATCGCAGGGCAATCGGGTCTTCCATGATCCTCCATGCATCATCAGTTGCCTTCGGGATGGGTGGAGCGCTGATTTTCGGACAATCCGGAGCAGGGAAGTCAGCACTCGCCCTTGAGATGATCAGTCGCGGGGCGCAGATGATCGCGGATGATCGTACGAAAATCGCATCCCGACATGGCGACCTTTGGGCATCACCTGTCAGCCGGACCCGGGGGCTGATTGAGGTCAGAGGTGTTGGAATTCTACACTGCCCGACCCTTGAGAGTGCCAGACTCGTTCTGGTCATTGACCTGGATCAGGAAGAAACCGACCGCCTGCCACCCCGGCGCGAGACCTGTATCCTCAATCACGCATTACCCGTCATCCATGCCCGCAATCACCCCGGTATTGCCGCCGCCGCACTGCTCTGGCTTGCCCACGGCAGGGCCCAATAAAATCGGCAGGGCCGAGTCAAAAGTCAGGAAGACAGCGGTCGTGTCTTACTTTGAAAAAGAATGACAAATGCAAAAATGATTGATTCCGTGCAGATATCGCATTATTCGTGCAAATACTGCAAGAAAGGGGTCCTCCAATGTCCCAGGGACCGCAAGGGCAGACACGCCCCGCTGATGTTGTCGCTTGTGCTGGCCAGCGCACAGTCCGCCTTGGCCAGGATCAGGATTGGACAGAGTTATGGTGCTGTGAAGCGACGCAGGGGTGGGATAGGGTGCAACTCTGAGGAGCTATGTATGGTG
>JAPOSK010000190.1 GCA_026709725.1 Paracoccaceae bacterium
GTGATGGCGGAGTCCACCCCCTTTCCGGCCAGTCATCCGTTTCTGGAGGACCTCTTCACCCGGGCGGTCGCTGCACCCGGACGGATCATCCTGCCCGAGGGTGAGGACCCGCGCGTCTGCCGCGCCGCCTGCACAGCCGCTGCAGAGGGACTCGCTCATCCAATCCTGCTCGGCAATCCGGAATCGATCAGGAACATCCTTCCGGACAGGGACATCCCCGTGACCATCCGCGATCCTGCCACCTGTTCCAGAATTGCTGACTACACGTCCCGCTATGCGGACATCCGCCACGCTGAGGGGCTGTCCCGGCAGGATGCAGAACAGGCTGTTCTCGCACCCCCCGGCTATGCAGCGATGGCTGTGCGTTGCGGTGATGCCGATGGGATGCTCGGTGGTGCTGTCCACACAACGGCCGAGATCCTTCGTGCCGCCCTGAAAATCATCGGTCCGGCCCGGGGTGTGAGGACGGTATCGTCGTTCTTTCTGATGCTTGACACAATCCAGCCGGCCAGACTTGACGTTCCATCGCTCTTTGCCGACTGTGCCCTCATCATTGATCCTGACAGCGACGAACTCGCCGCCATCGCGCAAGCCGCGACCGGCTCAGCGCGGACATTTCTCGCCACAGATCCGATCGTCGCCTTCCTGTCATTCTCAACAGCAGGCAGCGGCCGGCACCCCAGAGTCGAGACCGTGCGTCTGGCGGCTGAACGCCTGCGTCGGGACAACCCGCATCTGGCAGTGCTTGGCGATATCCAGTTCGATGCCGCCATTGATCGGGACATCGGTCAGCGCAAAAATCCTCAGGCAACATTTCCCGGTCGGCCCAATGTCTTCATTTTCCCCAATCTTGACGCCGGCAACATCGGCTACAAGATTGCCGAACGTGTGGGAAAAATGATGGCCATCGGTCCCATCCTGCAGGGTCTTGCCCACCCCGCCAACGACCTCTCGCGCGGTTGCAGCGAATCCGATATCCTGGCCATGATCGCCATCACGTCGCTCCAAGCCGCACATCCACAACCGGCCGCACGACCAGACACGACACCCTGAACCCCATTGACGACCCGATATCGCCTCAGATTCCTTCGCGGTCCGTTCAATAAAGAACACTTCACTGGCACGGATCAATGTCCGGATTTCCTGTCGGTCCGCGAAGACCGGAGGATGATCCTTCTCTCCATCGTCCACGAAGTTCTGTAAGGGCTCTCGTTGAAACGCGGTCATGCTCCCGGTCTTCCCCCGATGCTCAAACCGGGTGTGATGCCGGAACGGGTTGACGGCTCTATGCCGTGTCAGGTTCCGCAACAACGGGAGCGGATGCCACGCCAACTCTGGCGGGTCGGAGCAGGCGGTCATGGAGCATGAATCCGATCTGGTCGACCGAGAGGATCTGCCCGGCTCCGAATCGCTCATCGGGCACGTGATACATTGCCTCATGCAGGTTGGGATCAAGCGTATCGCCTTCCTGTGGCGCAACCCGCTGGATCCCGTGGCGTTCAAGTGTTGACCGGAAGTCACGGAACAGTGTTTCGATTCCATCAATGAATGCAGCCGTGTCCCCAATCTCATCGGATCGGGCAATCCCCAGAGCCCGATCGAGATTGTCGAATGTGCTGAGAATGTCCCGCCCGAGATCCTGGGCGCCGTATTTCCTGATCCCATCAATCTGTTTCTTGAGCCGCACGATTTCATCTGTCCTGTTGGCCAGATTCCGCATGCATTGATCATATTCCTCTGTCAGCACCGCATGGCTTGTCCCGAGTTCGCCCATGCGGGCGACAGCATCGTCATAGGCTTTCAGCAAAGCAGCATATGTCTCGCCATCAACCGGACCCCCGTCCGTCCGGGCCGGTTGCCATGCACCCCCGTCCGCTGCCACTGATTCATCCTGAACATCGGGTGCCGCCTCCTTTTGAACATCAGGAATATCGACAGGATTCACATCGGTTTCCAGGGGAGGTTCTCCGACAGGTGTCTCCTCCGGAGAATGAGCCGAGGCCACATCATCAAGGTCCTCGCCCCTCCCATTGGTCATATCGACGGTTTCTTCTGGTTGATCTTTTGCTGTCATGCAAAATGCTCCGCTTGCTCAATGCGTTTCTGATGCCATGATCTCACCGATCAGGTGGGCTGTGTAATCGACAATTGGAACGATTCGGGCATAATTCAAGCGTTTGGGGCCAATGACACCCACTGCACCCACAAGTTTTCCGTCCCTATCGGTGTAAGGGGCGGTGACAAGGCTGGAACCGGTCAGGGAAAACAGCCTGTTTTCGGAACCAATGAACACCTTGACCCCTTCACCTTCCTCGACAAGGGCGAGGAACCGGGCGATATCGCGTTTGCGCTCAAGGTCATCAAGCAGTTCACGGGTTTTTTCGAGATCCTGGGCATCACTGTCTTCAGAAAGAAGCCGGGCCCGACCGCGGACAATCAGCCGCTCACCATCGCCATCACTGACATGACACTCGGCAATCCCCCGTTGAACGAGGTCGGCAGTTAGCGAGTCCAGCTCTGATTTGCGTGCTGTGATGCCTTTGGCGACAAGTGCTTGCATCTCTGTGACAGTCAAACCCTTGGCAATGGAGTTGAGATAGTTTGCCGCGGCCTGCATGGATGAGGGTGTCTGCCCCGGGGGTGGTGTAAAGATGCGGTTTTCAACCGCTCCATCTGACGTCACCAGAACCACCATCGCACGATCCGGTGCAAGTGAGACAAACTCGATGTGACTGATCGAGGCGTGGAGTTTCGGTGCCAGGATCAGGCTTGCTCCACCGGTGATCCGCGACAGCAGCATGCCGGTCTTGTTGAAGAGGGCTTTGGGATCATCTTCGGCATGCAGACCCTGGAACGCCAACCGGTCTTCTCGTGTAATGTTATCGATCTCCAGCAACTCATCGATAAACATCCGCAATCCGGTTTCGGTCGGGATTCGCCCTGACGATACATGTGGGCTTTCCAGCAGGCCCAGCTGCTCAAGATCCTGCATGACGTTACGGATTGTCGCAGCAGAGACCGGATGGCTGAAGTCCCGGGCAATTGATCGCGAGCCGACAGGTTGACCAGTTCCAAGATACTCTTTGACCAGGCTTGCAAACACTTCCCGATTGCGCTCATCGCCAAGTGACAGGAGATCCGTCATGGCTCCATTGGTCATACTCTGCACCCCACCAGACTGATATCAGGCATTGCTACAAACACTCCAGTCCCATGCTTCGCCCCCGGCAATCATGCCCGCCCAATTTTACCCCGACAGCATCTGTTCAGGTTACCATTCCTGCCATCTTGGACAAGTTCCGGCTTTGGTTGTAGTGATTGAGGCAACCACCCCTTTGGACCATCAATCGACGGAGAGACAGTCTTGCCAAGACAACACCGGACACTGCAGGAGCTGCGCCCTGTGACCATAACACCCAATGTCAATATCCATGCCGAGGGGTCGTGCCAGATTGATGTCGGCCGGACTCGCATTCTTTGCACAGCATCTGTTTCAGATCGTTTGCCGCTCTTCAGGCGTCGCACCGGACTCGGTTGGGTCACGGCCGAGTATGCCATGCTCCCAAGAGCCACCCAGGATCGAAACCGCCGCGATGGTCGCGGGGGCACCCTTTCCGGTCGGACTGCGGAAATTCAGCGCCTTGTCGGACGGGCCCTGCGGACCTGCGTCGATTTTGCCACGCTTGGCGAGTACCAGATCACGGTCGATTGTGATGTTCTGCAAGCCGATGGCGGCACGCGCTGTGCTGCAATTTGTGGCGGCTGGGTTGCGCTGGCGATGGCGGCCCGGCACATGAACGGGATCGGTCTGGTCCGCCGAAACCCGATCATTGATCAGGTGGCGGCTGTCTCCTGCGGGATTGCCGGGAATGACACCCTGCTGGATATGGATTATGAAGAGGACAGCAATACGGATGTGGATGCCAATTTTGTCATGACCGCTGCTGGTCAGATCATCGAAATCCAGTGCTCAGCCGAGGGTGTTGCATTTGCCAAGGACCAGTTCGACGGCATGTTCAGCCTGGCCCGGAAAGGGATCGAGCAGCTGCTTGAAAGCCAGCAGGCTGCACTTGCGATGCCCTCCGAACACCCTGCCGAGTGATGCCACCGCCCCGCCAGCTCCTCGGCGGTGGGATTGTCATTGCAACCCACAACCCCGGGAAACTCCAAGAGTTCAGATCCCTCTTCGCGGACACGGCAATCGTGATCACCACAAGTGATGACCATGATCTGGCGGCCCCCGATGAGACGGGCGATACATTCGCAGCCAATGCCGCCATCAAGGCTCATGCGGCTGCCCGGAAGACCGGACTGCCTGCCATTGCCGATGACAGTGGGCTGACAGTGGATGCCCTTGATGGCCAGCCCGGCATCGCAACCGCGGACTGGGCCGAGACAGCGAATGGCCGCGACTATCCGATGGCAATGCGCCGTGTCCGAAATCTCCTCATGTCCCGTTCCGTCCCGGAGCCACACCGGGCACAGTTCCGATCCACGCTCTGTGTTGCCTGGCCCGATGGCCATGAACAGTTCTATGCAGGTCTGGTTGCAGGTCGCCTCACCTGGCCCATGCGCGGTGCCCTTGGCTTTGGTTTTGATCCGGTCTTCATACCCGATGGCCATACGGTGACCTTTGGTGAGATGGATCGGGATCGCAAGAACATGATCAGCCACCGGGCCCTGGCTCTGAAGACATTTGCCGCGGAGTGTCTCGGTGCTCCCTGACTCATGTTCGAGTCCGCCATCCGGGCCATCCCTTGGCCTCTATATCCACTGGCCCTGGTGCCAGAGCATCTGCCCCTATTGCGATTTTAACCGTTACCCTGCAACATCTGTCGATCAGGACATGTGGGTCCGGGCCTATTGCTCCATCCTCGAATCCTATCGCAGCGAAATTGGTCCCCGCTCCATCCAGAGCGTGTATTTTGGTGGTGGAACACCAAGTCTTATGGCTCCAGCCAGTGTCGCCACCCTTCTTGAGGCCATCGAACGGATCTGGACCCTTCCCGCCGACACCGAAATTACCATCGAAGCCAACCCGACATCGTCCGAAAGTGAGAACTTCAGTGGCTATGCCGCGGCGGGAGTCAACCGGATCTCACTGGGGATCCAGTCACTCCGGGACACGGACCTCATCGCTCTCGGCCGCCGCCACACCGTCCACGAAGCACTTGCGGCCCTCGACCTTGCCCAACGCCATGTCGATAACGTCAGCATTGACCTGATCTTTGGCCGCCCCCATCAGACCACCGCAGCATGGCACGCCGAACTCAGTGAAGCCCTGCTGCATGGCTCCCGACATCTCTCCCTCTACCAGCTGACCATTGAACCGGGGACAGGGTTTGGCACCCTGCATCGCAACGGCCAGTTGCCCGGACTCCCCGACGAAGACCGGTCCGCGGACATGCAGCTCCTGACCTGGGAGCTGTGCCGGCAGGCCGGGTATCAGGCCTACGAGGTCTCAAGTTTCGCCCGCAATGGTCACTATGGCCGTCATAATCTGCTATACTGGCGCTATGATGATTTTCTTGGCATTGGGCCGGGTTCCCATTCAAGACTGACACTTGATGACCGGAGATATGCGATTGAGACCCGCCGCCATCCACACGGATTTCTCAGGGCCACCGCCACCAGGGGTGAAGCCTGTCGCACGGAACTCTCCCCATCCACCCAGGCCGGGGAGTACCTCATGAATGCCCTGCGGCTTGATGAAGGCGCCTGCCTCGATCGCTTTCATGCCCTTGGTGGCGACCCGCCAAGCCCCGCACTGATTGACGAATTCGTCCACGCGGGATGGCTCACCACACACCCGTCCCGCCTTCAGACCACCCTGCAGGGTCGCCTGCGGCTCAATCCGATTCTTCTCGCTTTGCTGCAAAGCGGTCCGGACGAAACCCCCCGACCCCAGTCATGACCAGTCCCATGACAGCCAGACACCCATGAGACAGATCGCGCCCCTCATCGCCATCGCATGTCTGGCCGCTCCGACCCTGGCCTCCGACGTTGTCCATGACAGGAATGAAGGAATCAGCCGCTATCGGATTCCACTTGCGATCGGAACGGACGGCACCCGGCCCGATCTGAACATTGAAGCAAGCCTTTATCGCACAATCGTTCATCATGATCCCGACCGCACACCACTGGATATCCTCTCATCATACTGGCAAACCATGATGCAGGACGGCTATCGAGAGATCTTCCGCTGTCACGATCGGGAGTGCGGCGGTATTGCCTTCCGCCGAAGCATCAGTGTGGCGCCCTTCCCCGACATGTTCGTCAGTCTCGGCGACTACCACTACCTCGTCGGCACCAGGGATCAGGACGACCATGTCGTCCTTCTCGCAAGCCGGACCAGGAATACAGGGTTTATCCAGATCGACAGGCTTGGCACCCGGACCACCACCACACCAGTGCCCACCGCTGCACTCTCTTCCCCATTCATCGCCCGTCTGACCAGGGATGGCCACTCCGTCATCGATGGCCTCATCTTCGCTTCGGGTTCAGGCCAGCTCGTTGAAAGCGATTATCCCGTTCTCGCCGAACTCGCACTCTGGATGCAGAACAATCCGGATATGGCCATCGCCCTGGTTGGCCACACGGACACCGCCGGCTCCCTCGAAGGAAACCAGGAACTCTCGGTCCTCCGCGCCCGGGCGGTCCTCAGCTACCTCTCCGACAAATATGCCATCGACAGAGATCGCATCACCGTGCACGGCATCGGCTACCTCGCACCCCTCACGACCAACGACACGGAAGAGGGCCGAAAGACCAACCGTCGGGTTGACCTCAGACTGGAAGCAGGGAGAGAGGATTACCAGAATGCGAGTGGAGAGAGTTGCCCGGCAATTTTGGCACCTTGCGAATCAATTGTCGAACCCGAATCCTTTCACTTTGGTTCGAGTGGTGATCTCTTGTGCCGATTCGGAGCATCACGACCAAGTAGAGATTGATCCATCTCAGCCAGAATCGCGTTGATCTGACCACGCAGACCAGGAAGATCATCATTATCGATTTCGACCCAATCATACCCATGGGTCAAGACATTGCGAAAGTTGATAACCTCACGAGCTTCACGGATACGAGAGGTGATTTCCGGTGCAATCTTGTGCAGCCTCGTCATCGCTTCTCCGATAATGGTGAACTGACGTTCAACCGCACTGACCGTTTTTTCGTCTGCCTCAAAGGCAGTGTGGTCGTATTCCTGTATAAATGATTCAATCAGGTCAGCAGCGTGTACGATATCATCAAGACAACTGCGGGCATCATGCGGCATAGATGGTTGTGCGATCCCTGTTGACTGAGGCCATAAAATACCTGTTGGGCTTCGCACCCCGATCCATCACATCAACCCTGCAACCCATGATCTCCGCAAGATCCTGGCGGAAGCCCATGACGCGTTTCAATGTTCCGGGCCCGTCAAGTGGAACATAGTCCACGATAAAATCAAAATCACTCGAATCGGGATCAAAATCATGCTCCCGTGCCGCGGAACCAAAAACTTCAAGACGGCGAATCCTGTACTTCCGGCAGAGTTCAGAGATTTCGTCCATCTTTTTAGAAATCTCAGGACGCATTTTTCATGCCCTTTGCTGATCACGATATGGAAAGTAGCAAAACAAAAATATGCAATCCAGTCAAAATAT
>JAPOSK010000268.1 GCA_026709725.1 Paracoccaceae bacterium
GACAGAGAACAGGCAGCTGGAATCGGCTGGCGAGATCAATCAGGCGGACGACCTTGCGATAGCCTTCGGGACGCGCCATGCCAAAATTGTGCCTGAGACGGGATCTGGTATCATGACCTTTCTCCTGACCCATGACCACGACCGGCTGGTCCCGGAAACGCGCGAGGTAACAGAGAAGTGCCGGATCATCAGCAAATTTTCGATCACCTGCCAGCAGCGTCTGTTCGGTAAAGAGCTCATTGATGTAATCGGTAAAATGCGGTCGGTCGGGGTGGCGCGCAACCATGCAGATCTGGATCGGTGACATGTCCCTGTAGACTTCACGGATCTTTCGCTCAACAGATGTCTGCACCTGTGCGGCTTCCCGCTCTTTCTCCCTGCGGTTGTCCTCTGTGATCTCGGCGTTGATTTCGCTGAGTCTGGCATCAATATCCGCAATGGGTTTTTCAAAGTCCAGATAGTGACGCATCAGGTTGCATAACCCCGCTTGTCAAAATGCGGTCAAATACTGAATGTGGAACCCGTCCCGGGAGGGTGAGATCCCGAAATGCCTGCCGCCGGAACCGTCTATATCAATTCCGGTCAATTGGCCATGACGCGACTGTTGTCTTAAGTCTGAAATGCCGCAGCAAGCCGGTCAACAGCGTCTTCAACCCGTGCACGCGGTGTCGCAAAATTGAAGCGAAGGAATCCTTCGCCGCCGGATCCGAATGTCGTGCCCAGATTGGCGGCAATCCTGGCCTGGCCGAACACACGATCCGCAATCTCCTGAGCACCGTAGCGGGTGCCGCGGAAATCAACCCAGGCAAGATAGGTGGCCTCAAGGGGCATGGAGTGAATGCCATCAAGTGCGTTGATTGCCGTGTCAAAAATGCGGCGGTTCCGGTCAAGGTAGGGCAGGAGCTCGTCAAGCCATGCTGCTCCTGCGGGTGAATAGACGGCTTCTGCCATGTGCATGCCAAAACTGTTGGGTGAGATCCCCAGCGCGGCCATGCGCTGAGTGACCATTCGACGGAGACGGTCATCGGGAACAATCAGATTCCCTGTATGCATACCCGCAAGATTGAAGGTCTTGGATGCAGCGGTAAGGACGATCAGTCGATCCAGAATTTCGGGGACGGCAAGCGCAGTCGGCGTGTGACGGTGGGGTGGAAAGACAAGATCATGATGAATCTCATCGGCGATGAGAACCAGATCGTGCCGTCGGCAAAAGTCGGCAAGACTCCGCAACTCCTCTTTTGACCAGACACAGCCGCCGGGATTCTGCGGGGAACAGAGAACGGCCATTTTTTCCGTGCCCCGGAGCAGGGGCTCATAAGCTGCCAGATCAAATGTATAGCGACCATTCTTCACGACCAGTGGACAGGACACAATGGATCGCCCGGCATGGATCAGGATCCTTTCAAACGCATGATAGACCGGTGTGAAGAGAACGACGCCATCTCCCGGAGCTGAAAAGGCATCAATGCAGAGCGCCGCCCCATTGACGAGGCCGTGGGTTGTCAAGATCCAGTCAGGGTCAACAGTCCAGCCATGCCGCTCTCGCATCCACCAGCAGATGGCGGCATGATTACTGGCCTCATCACCATAATAGCCATACATCCCATGCTCGACGATTGCCCTGAGAGCCGTTGTGGCGGCCTCCGGGGGTCGAAAATCCATATCGGCGATCCACATTGCCAGCCCCTCATCCGGTGAGATGCCATAGGTGGTTTCCATCAGGTCCCACTTGGCACAGTGCGTTCCCCGCCGTTCAATCACTTCATCAAATCTGGACATGATCATCTTTCTTGTCTTGATTGCTTGCCAGTGGGCATCACGAGCTGAATTCATCGCCCCGGACACATCCGGATCCAGTATCCGCTCCACACAGAATCCGCCATTCGTCGCCGGTTTGCCAATCCGTGATGGAATTCCTATGCAGGATGCATGGCCATCCTCCCTATTTTGATCTACCCGGATTCAAAACTGAAAAAGGTCGCATGTGACGTTCCGGATGTTGATGACACGATCCGGACCCTGGGCCGTGACATGCTGGAGACCATGTACAACGCCCCCGGCATCGGTTTGGCCGCCCCGCAGATCGGAGTGGGATTGCGCATGCTGGTCATGGATTGCACGGCGCATGATGAGGACCCGGACCCGCGCATTCTCATCAATCCGGTCATCCTTGAACAGAGCAGCGAGATTGAGACAGATTCCGAGGGGTGTCTGTCGATACCGGGTCTGACGGCGGATGTGGGGCGTCCTTGCGCGATTGGGGTTTCGTTTCTTGACGTTGAGGGTGTGATGCAAAAAGAGCAGTTCGAGGGGTTGTGGGCCCGATGCCTGCAGCACGAGGTCGACCACCTTGACGGCAAGCTGTTTGTCGATCATTTGTCGCGTCTCAAGCGACAGGTTCTGCTGCGACGCTTCATGCGTGAGTACCATCAGAACAGGGCCCAATCCCGACCATCGGGTGTCAGGACTCCATGAACGTGTCTGCAGCAGGGAAGTCGGGGTGCCGACTTGTTTTTTTCGGCTCTTCGGAGTTCGCCATTCCGACTCTGAGAGCACTCATCGATTCCGGTTATGCAATTGGTCGGGTGTACACGCAGGCGCCCGCACCGGCTGGGCGGGGGAAGCGGTTGCACCGGACTCCTGTCCACAGGGTTGCGATTGAGCAGGGTCTTGATGTTGCCACGCCCGATCACCTTGACGCAGAAACAGTTGATGATGTCATGCGCCTGCATCCTGATGTGGCTGTGCTTGTCTCCTATGGCCAACTGATCCCGGCTGCGATGCTGGATGTCCCCGCCCATGGCTTTCTGAATATTCATCCCTCCCTGCTTCCCCGTTGGCGTGGTGCTGCACCGGTCCAGCGTGCGATTATGGCGGGGGATGCGCGCACAGGCGTCACCATCATGCATATGGATGCACACTATGATTCCGGCATGATTCTCATGCAGGAGGAAGCGACAATCCATCCTGATGATACCGCAGCAAGCCTTGCTGAACGACTGGCCGCCCGGGGCGCATCCCTGCTGGCCCGGACTCTTGAAACCCTGGAGACAATTGCCCCCAGACCCCAGACCCCGGACGGCATCACCAGGGCACCGAAAATCAGCCGGGAAGAGACGCGTGTGGACTGGCATCAGCCTGCGGTAAGGGTTGACGCAATGATCCGCGGACTGTCCCCCAAACCGGGTGCCTGGACCCGCTGGAATGACAATCGTGTCAAAATACTGATGAGTTGTCTGGCCGAGGATGAAGGGCCACCGGGCGCCGTCCTTGATGACTGCCTGACCGTTGCATGTGGGACCGGGGCGATTCGCATAAAACGCCTGCAGGCACCATCCGGCAAAACCATGGACGGCCCGAGTTTTCTGCGGGGCTACGGCAAAGGCCGCACGGATTGCTTTACATGATCCGTGTTCAGCCATCACCTGATTGTCCCGATGTCAGATTGAAATCTGAATGGCCCGCCGATTGAAGAGTCCGGGGCCCCGGTCATGCCCGATCATGGATTGGCAGGAAAGTCCCGGGAGATGACGGCTTTTGAGCAGTCGTGGCTGATCCGGGGACTGCATTTGAGCCGCTTCGACGCCGGTTGATAATTTTGTCTCGAATCTATCCGGAACTTTGAGTAGGGTTGGCGGGAGATGCCCTCGCAAGAACAGTCATGCCGGTCTGAACCATGCCTCAAGCACCCAATGTCTATGATGCCGAACCGATACCGGAATCGGCGCGAACGGCAATCGAGCATTTGCTGACCAGCGGGGATCTCTTTCGTTACACGGCACCCGGTGCGACCCCCGTCAGTTTGCTTGAGACAGAATTTGCCGACTGGATCGGTTCGAAGTCGGCTTTGGCCGTTTCATCCTGCTCCGCAGCGCTGTTTCTGGCGCTCAAGGCCCTCGGCCTGCCGCGTGGCGCGCGGGTGCTCGTGCCCGCCTTTACCTTTGCCGCTGTTCCGTCATCTGTGGTCCACGCGGACTGTGTCCCGGTTTTCGCAGAGGTGGATGACAGTTATCGAATTGATCTTGATGATTTTTCTGCCCGTATGGACGCGGGTGTCGATGCCGTTCTTGTCAGTCATATGCGCGGTCATACATCAGATATGGACAGCATCATGAACCTGGCCGACGATGCGGATGTGCCGGTCATTGAGGATGCCGCGCATTCACTTGGGACACGCTGGCACGGTCGCACCATCGGCACCATCGGTCGGGTCGGATGTTTTTCGTTCCAGTCCTACAAGCTTGTCAATGCCGGAGAGGGCGGAATTCTCGTCTCCGACGACGATGAATTGATCGCAAAAGCCGTCATTATGTCGGGGGCATACGAACATAACTGGAAAAAGCATCCTGTCCTGCAGGATCATTTTCAATGCTGGCAGAACCGCCTGCCGCTTTACAACATGCGCATGAACAATCTGTCGGCAGCAATAATCCGCTCACAAATCCCGGAGATCCCGCGTCGTGCGCAGAGGGGACGGGAGAATCACGACCATGTTGCCGGTCTGCTCAACCGGTCTCCATACTTCATCGTCCCGGAACCGCTTGGACCGGAAATCCGGGCCCCGGATTCCATCCAGTTCAATCTCATCAACATGACCGACGGTCAGGTGATGGCGTTTCTGGACCAGACCGCGACCAAGGGAGTTCCTGTCCAGGTTTTTGGTCTGAGCAAGGACAATGCCCGGGCGTTCTGGAACTGGCAGTTTCTGGATCCGCTGCCGGACCTGCCCGGAACGAGAGCCATGCTGATGCGGGCCTGTGATGTCCGTCTCCCGGCCCGGCTGTCAGGGGACATGTGTCGGCACATTGCCCGCTGCCTTGTTGAATCTGCCGCCCGGGTTATGGAGACCCCGGCGACAGACCATGACCATCGATAACGCAACACATGCATGAACAGGTGGACAGCGCTTCAGGTTGACCCGGCAGCTATGAGTGCTCGGCGGTTATGAATGGAATTGCGCCTGTGGCCAGTTCATCAGCGCGGATATTGCCAGGGTTGTCAGCGTGTCCCTTGACCCAGTGCCATGTTGTGGTGTGATAGCTGTTGACTGCATCAAGCTGTTGCCAGAGATCGGTGTTCTTGACAGGCCTGTTTCCACGCCGCCAGTTTTTCTGCTTCCATTTTATGATCCAGTCCGTGATCCCGTCACGCATGTATCTGCTGTCGGTATAGATCGTTGCGCTGGTGGCATACGGCAGGGATTTCAGTGCCGCGATTGCCGCGGTCAGCTCCATCCGATTATTGGTCGTCTCTTCAACTCCGCCTGACAGTTCAATGGTTTCAACACGGGTTTCCCCATCCCATCGGTGGATGACAGCTCCCCAGCCACCGGGCCCGGGGTTCCCGGAACAGGCCCCATCCACATAGATCTCATATTCTGTACCGATTGACATGACGGGCTCAGGGAACCGGTCTCTCTGACCTGACGGGTACCGGACACAAGTAATGCCTCGGGCAGGTCAACTGAGACTGCATTTGTGTCTGTGCAAGATCCACAGCAATCCACCACCCAAGACAAGTCCGGTGCGAGTCTACTGACCTGTAATGGCCTGGCAAGGCCATGTCATTTTCGGGCAGCGGGTCAGTTTCATTGGATCAGCAACCATTCCTTGGGGACTTATATACTTGTTTAACCCTGAGTGAAGGTGGGGTCCTGGAGGCTGGCGTTGATAGTCGACAGTCAAGATGCATCTCCCGAGGAACGGGATAACATCCGGGCCAGAAGACCTACAGGCAGGTCAGACAATTTCATCTCAGCATTCCGGAACCCATAGAAGATTGTTAAGAGGGCTATTGTTCCAAGGACAGTTAGAGAAACCAGAGGCGCAATAGCCAAAACATAGAACATATTTGAGCGGGGAACCGGATGACCTGATAAGCAGAAAGCCCAAATTGTTATTGCGCCAAGAAACACGAGAAGAGCAACAAGGATCCCGAATAAAGCCCATCGCATCCAGAAGCGCTGATTGGTGATCTTGTATTTTTCGGCTGCGGATAAATCATCCTCGAGATTGAGTGTTCTCGACTCATTCTCCAATACAGTCTCTAAGTCATTGTATGGAGAATAATCAGGCATCTAATCAAAAAATCAAATCGGCCATTTTCTTGAAATGTGCCTTGATGAGCTTATTATCAATATTGGCATTTCGAGCACCGTGAGTCTTGACTCTGGTTTGATACCACGGAGAGCCTTCCTGATGAGTCAGGGCTGATAATTGTTGGCCATTCTTCGATCCATATTTCTGCCACACTTCTCCTAGAAGGTTGCGCGTGTAGTCATCACCGTCTTTAATTTTTGGTGTGTCGAATTTGATTTTTCTCTTTTCCCAAAACATCTCTGCGTTAAGCTCTGTCGCAAGTTTCATAATAGGCTGTTTGCCTCGACTCTTGAACTCTTCGTACAAAGACGGGAATACAGGACCATATTTCCATGCTTCCGCATATTCGTCATTGATGAGGTCATTATCCCGATGCACGTAATTCATTCCATGCGACAGATAAGTCAGTTTCTGAATTTTCAAATGTGTGATACCTGTGCGCGCATGATTGTCTAGAAAATAATTGGCAATGTGCTTTGCGCTGTATCCCATATGTCGATTCTCCACTTAACGGAAAAGGATCCCTTCGATTTTATCCTACACACACCTTTAATATTTTGCAATTCGCCACTCCCCCACGGGTGTGGCCCAACTTTTTTGACTCTGGCGTTTATGGGCCCATTGTCCTTGCAGGCGTGTCGGGAAGTGCCGGGAGAATCGGCTGACGGCGCACTTTCAGAGGCATTGGGCAGGGAGCGCGGGACATGACACTGTCGGCACCTGAGGGCGTCAAGGTCCTTCCTGACCAGGCTGGGGCGGGTCGAGGTGAGGAGGACATACTTCCGCTGTGGCTCCTGCGGCGGGGAATGCTTTTCGCTGGACCGGGCACTGGGGTTGGAGGGGGAGACGGTACCGCTCATGGGCTTCGAGGCGGCGAGCCGTCACGTCGCGAACCCCGCCAGGGTGGTGCCCCAGGATCACCGGGCCTGTCCCTGACCGACCCGCAGTGCTGACCGGCACTGGCCGTGACGCCCGCGTTCATCATCGCCCGGCTCATGATCCCCGGGGGCCGCAAGGCCCGGGGCCGGGCAGAGGTGTCTGGGGCTCTCTGCGGAATCGGTGCAGGTCCGGGCGGTGAGTGATGCGTCCGGGGGCGTGGCATCGGTCCGGGGATGTGTGGCCGATGGTGTCATGGCGTTGCTTCCTTTCATCGTTCTGAGACACCCCGAGCCCGGC
The DNA here is from genome assembly GCA_026709725.1 of Paracoccaceae bacterium. Taxonomy (GTDB): domain Bacteria; phylum Pseudomonadota; class Alphaproteobacteria; order Rhodobacterales; family Rhodobacteraceae; genus MPNP01. The sequence continues at coordinate 7,275 of JAPOSK010000268.1, forward strand.
AGCCCGGGGGAGGCAACGCCACCCCGATTCAGGGTTTCAGCATCATCTGGGACAATCCCTCAGAGGGACCGGAGTGCTCATCACCGAACAGCCGGATGATGGTTGATCAGGGGATCAGGGGGTTGGGGGGTGTCACGAGGACTGTCCCTTCCGGGGCGACCCGACAGGTTGGAAGGACACGGTGCCCCCTGAGTTATCTTTGGGGGATTGTATCGATTGGTTGACAGAATCTAAATTAGTTCAAAAGAATCAATTTTTTATATTGAATCTTGCCAAACACTCTATCGATCCATCAAGTAACTGAATATCATTGGG
>JAPOSK010000278.1 GCA_026709725.1 Paracoccaceae bacterium
GGGAGGACATCAGGATGGAGAGGGATGATACGGGGTTAAGTATGTTACATTGATAGGTGCCGACCCAGGGGGAGGACTGGTGGACGTATCCGGGTGGGGATCCGGGAGAGATGGGCACCGGCGGTGGGTTCGGAGAATTGGTTCGCTGATTTGAGCAACTGCCGGACATTGCGTTTTGTGTCTGAGGATACGAAAGGATTGCACATGACCCCACAAACTCTCAAGGCAGTCGGGAAAGTTGATACCAAAGTTTCCATATTGCTAAGGCGCGGGCGCTTCTTGTCGGCCTGCATGATTTGATACCCACGTTCAAGCCAGTCCCTGATGCCGCGGGTCAGGGCGCGTTGGACCGGCTGAGTGGCGATTGTCCCCATGTCGGTCGGTTTGTGTCACAGATGTCCGATCTTGCCGAAGGGGTGGATGCTGGAGCGTTCGATGCGGGCATCGGATGCAAATGGTGCGATCCGGTGTGCGATCTGTCCGACTCGGGATGAAACCCATCAAGTGATGACACGCGTCTCAGCCCGCACCTCCAGCAGGTTGCGTGCCTCGCGCCCACAGGCAACAGCGATGAGATGGAAGGTCTTGCCATGATACGTGTCGGCATAGCCCCGCGCCCGCATCTGGGTGAATGCGGCGGCCAGTACTGTCCCGGCATCGTCCGCACTTTCCGCCATCTTGAACTCCAGCACGAACACCTGCCCGCCAGTGCGTACCACCATGTCGGCCCGGCCATGGCTGGTGGCCGCCTCACTGCGCACATCCACCCCGATCGCCCGGAAGTCCATATGCAGCAGACTGGCATACCAGGCCTCATAGCGGGCGAGGTTTCCGGTCATATGCCACTGGTAGGGAATACTGGACAGCCAGGCTTTGAGCGTGGCGGCGAAGCCTTCAAAGTCATTGGCCTCAAGCCGGTCACGCAATGCAGCCCCCTCATCCGCAGGCACCCGGTTTTGTGGGCTCAGATAGGCCAGTAACTCGTCATTCAGGCTGAGCCTGACCTCCTGATTGGGAGAGTCCAGCCGGTAGAGGGTCCTGTGTGCCTGCTGTCTCTCGTCCGTGATGGTCAGATAGCCAGTCTGGAACAGCAGGGCCTCGGCGCTGAGATCCTCAATCTCGAACTTCGAGACCAGTGCCTCGTCAGCCAGGCATCCCTCTAGGTCCAGCGGGCTGACCGATTTTGCTTTCAATGTCTCGAACAAGAAACGTGGCGAGCCGGTCTCGAACCAATAGGGCTTGAACTTGCGATTACGCAACAGCAGCAGCACATCAAAGGGGTTGTAGACTCGCTCCGTGCCCAGCCAGTTGTAGCCGTTGTACCAGGTGCGGATGGCCTCGCGGTCCAGCCCGGCGAGTTCGGCCGCGAATACGGTGTCAATATCGTCATCGGTATAGCCGCAGAGTGTGGCAAAGCGCGGATTGAGACTGATATCCTCAAGGTTGTTGAGATCAGAGAACAGGCTGACCTTGGAGAACATGCTGACGCCAGTGACGAAGACGAAGCGGACATGCGCCGCGCTGTCCTTGATCATTCCGTAGACACTGCGCAGGGACTCCCGGTTGGCGCGCGATCGGGATCGGTCAACGCATCAAGGATGGGCTTGTCGTATTCGTCGACGAGGATCACCACCCGCCGCCCGGTCTTGTGGTGAAGGCGGTAGAGAAGAGATTGCAGCCGTTCGGGGGATGCGTCCGCACTGTTCACCGGATCCAGTCCGGCCGCATGTTCGATCAGACCGAGTTGATTGGCTATGTTACGTTCAATATCCTCCGGCCTGTCATACTTCCTGCCAAAACTCAGCCGCACCACCGGGTGAGTGGCCGACCAGTCCCAGTGCGGATGGATGGCCAGCCCCCGGAACAGCGTCTCCTGTCCCTCAAACAGGGCCTTGATCGTGTCCAGCAGCAGACTCTTGCCGAAACGCCGTGGCCGGGAAAGAAAGTAGTGCCGCCCCTCCTCCACCAGCCGACGGATGAGCGGGGTCTTGTCGACATAGTAGAAGTCCTCACTTCGGATCGTTGCGAAGTCCTGGATGCCGATGGGCAGAGACTTACGGGTCATGGGATGCCTCCGAGAAGGTAATCCGCACAGATGTTCTCCTTTCTTGGTCCTTCGCATGGATGGATGAACAGACTATTGGGAATTTGGTATAATCCCGACTCAGAAAAAATCAAGATGTGCGTGCAAGACCTATTCATCATGAGAGTCAATGACCGTTCTTCATCCAAACGCGACCGCCCCAATCCTTTCAGGAAACTTGCCAAGGTCCTGCACGATCACGGCACTGGACATTGATTGATCTACGCAATGAATATCTACGCAATGAATGACTCCATCGACTACATTGAACTGAACCGACAATTTGTTGAGCTCGGCACGGATAACGTTGCGCAGGAAGGAATTGATCCACAGATCGCGTGGAACAATCCCCCGCTTCCGGCTTGGTCGGACATACTCGACCAGCACCGTGTTGTTCTCCTGTCTTCCGCAGGAACGGGCAAGACATGGGAGATCCGGCATCAGTGCAACAGATTGCGCAAGGACAGCAAGGCCGCCTTTTTCCTCCGGCTTGAATATCTTGCGGAAGGTCTTACCGATATAGTTTTCGAAGATGGCGACATGGAATCCTTCTTGGATGCGTTGTCAAATGATGACGAAATGTGGATTTTTCTCGACTCCATCGATGAGGCCCGACTGGATGGACCCGCAGCATTTGATCAGGCACTCAGACACTTGCACCATCGCATCAAAAACAACCTCCAGAACACGCACATCATCCTCACCAGCCGTGTCGGCGCCTGGCGGCCGAGAGACGATGCAACCCGTGTCGATCGCCTGTTTCCCTACAGCAAACCCCAACAAGCAGCTCCTGATCCCACACAGGATTCCGATGGTGATCCTGGCTTGACCATTCCAGAATCGAACACGGGGCGAAGATCACCGATTGCCTATTACACACTGCGACCCCTGACATCCGAGCAAATGCAGACCTATGCAGATGCCAGAGGTATCTCGGATGCCGCAGCGCTGATCTCGGAAATTGAGTGCAATGACCTGCGCAGTCTGGCCGGGCGTCCCAAAGACCTCGACGACATCATTGCCTTTTGGTGCAAAGAAGGACGGCTGGGCAAGCGTCGGGACCTTGTCGAGGCCAACATCGAGCGCAAACTCAAGGAAAATGATTTGGATCGAAGCGAACGTGTAGCTTTGACATCGACGAGGGCCCGGGAAGGGGCAAAGAAACTGGCAGCAACTGTTGTTCTGACGCACCAGACCAAGATCACTGTGCCCGACCAGGGGAGTAATCACGGGGACGGGTTTGTCGCGAGCGAGGCCCTTGAGGATTGGACCGATGCAATGTGCTCCGCTTTGCTGCAAAGGCCAATCTTTGAGCCGGAGACATACGGCTTTGTCCGGTTTGATCACCGCGACAGCCGCGAGTTCCTGGCAGCCCAGTGGTTCCACGATTTGATCCAGCACCATGGACAGTCACGCCAGGTCGAAACCCTGTTTTTCAAGACCCAATATAATGAGGAAATTGTCATACCCAGCTTGCGGCCGATCCTGCCGTGGCTTGCCCTGCTCGATGCCCCCATCCGGCACCGCCTGCTCCGTAACTGGCCAGAAATTCTTCTGGAAGGTGGGGACCCGTCCTCCTTGCCGCTTGAAGATCGGGCGAGGCTGTTGAAAACATACTGCGCCAAACGCGCTGGCACACCTGAGCCTCTCTTGTCATTTGATCGCCTGACGCTTCAACGGCTTGTCGAACCCGCCCTCAGCGATGTCGTGCGATCCCTCCACAAGTGCCATGGTTGCAAATCTGAGGTTGAAGAGTTCCTCTTGCACGCCATCGAGTTTGGTTTGCTGAAAGATCTGGCAGACATTGCACACGCCGCGACCATCAAGACAGGGCAGTCCTGCTCCAAACGCCTGGCCGCCATGCGGGCCCTCACGGCCGTTGGGACCGATGCGCAGATCAATTCTGCCGTTCAGATACTCTCCAAGGATCCCGCCCTTGTCGAGCGGTCTGTGTTGGCGGATTTTATCACAACATTCGGTGCTCGGCATTTGCCGTGTGACCTTGTCATGAATCTGATTGAACGGGTTGGTGCGGGGAAGCGCTACAGCAGCGATGGCCTTCACCAAGCGATGCAGATCTATGTGCGGGGCTGTTCGGTCGAGGATTCCCATACCATCGTTCTCAGAATAGGCCAGAACCTCACAAAAGAACCGCATATTGAACGCCGCTACTGCCCCGTATCGAAGGACAATGCCTGGATGCTGAACATTGGCATTCCGGCGTGTGAACGCCTTGTTGAAAACCGCGGATCCCTGGCTCTTCTTAAACCTTCCCTCGGCATCATTTATGCTGCCGGTTTGGCACGGACTTACGATGATTGGCGCTCCAGTCCCCAATTGGATGCAGATATTCCGGTGTGGCGCGACCTCAACAATGCCCTGTTCTGGTACGGCATTGAGATGGGAAGGTGGTTCCGTCAGCAAGACGATGAAAGCCGCGTGACCCAATGGCAGTATGCGTGGGCGTGGGTCCAACATCGTCAATGGCGCTTCAGTATTGACAACATTGAAGACGTGCTTGCCTGGATTGTGGACAAACCACTTCAGGATGACAAGATGGTGGCCCTGAACTTGGCATTTGACATCTACTGTGATGCCAACCGACCGCGGGCCCTCCGCAAGCGTCTCTGGGCAAGCGTCAACGGGAACACTGAGCTATCCGATCATCTCAAACGCCGCCTCAATCCGCCACCGATGACTGACGAGGAGAAACGCTTCCGGCGCTCCGAAGCCAATGACAAGAGGCGTCACAAGGCGCACGAGAAAGCCGACGCCGCCAATCGCGCGCGGTGGCGTGAATTGGTGTCCGAGAATCTTGACCAAGTGCGCGATCTACCGCCGCCCTCAGGGGGTTTGGCCTGGAATATCCAAATGTACCTGTTTGAGTGCATGCGTGAACACAATCCGGACACCAACACATGGAGCCAGACCAACTGGCAGTGCCTTGCCGAGGAATTTGGGCAAGAGGTCGCGGAGGCAATGCGGGATGAGCTGAAGGCCATCTGGCGCCGGCACGACCCGACGCTTGTCTCAGAAAGTGGAAAGAAAGAGAATTTCTGTCCAATAATTCAAGTCATGGGACTATCCGGTCTTGAGATCGAGTCTCGCGAGACCCCAGGGTGGCCTGCCGCTTTGACATCCGAGGAGGCACGCCGTGCTGCCCGCTACCTGTTCTGTGAGTTGAATGGATTCCCTACATGGTTCAAACGGTTTGCAGATCACCATCCCGCTCTGACGCGTGATGCCGTCACTCGAGAGGCGGAGTGGGAGATGTTTGAAGCACCCTCTGAGGAGCCCCTCCATTATGTTCTCAGTGATCTGGCGTGGCATGCGCCCTGGTATGCCGAACAGCTTGCACCCCGCTTTCTTGAATGTCTGCAAGGGCGTGATCCGGTCTGTGTTGAAGCACTGGAAACGGCACTGAGTGCAATCTTGCGCTGTGAGGGCATCCCAGACAGAGATGTGGCGGCACTGTGCTCAAGCAAGGTTGAGGCAACTGCAACACCGGAAGCACAGATCCACCTTTGGTATGCGGCATGGGTGTCTGCGGATCCCGACCCCGCAATCGAGCATCTCGCTGCCGCACTGGCCTCCCTGTCGCATGAGAGGGCCACGGAGTTGGCGATTGGCTTTATCAACGCCCTCAACAATTCACGTCAAGATAACGGGATTGATGTACGGCAACAGCATATGACTGCACGGCATCTGCTTGTCCTTCACAAGTTGATGCACGAGCACATCCGCCCGGCGGATGATATCAACCGGGAGGCAGGCCGGGCCTACAGCCCGACCGCGCGAGATCATGCCCAGAGGGCCCGCAATCATATCATCCATGCCCTCCGGGACATTCCGGGCAAGGCGACATTTGATGCCTTGAGGACAATCGCTCGGGAAGCGCCGAATGAATACGCAAGGGCTTGGCTGACCGAACAGGCACATCTGCGAGCACAGGCTGATGCGGATAGGCCGTGGTCGGTCAGCAGGGTCAATGAATTCGCCGCGCAGTTGGAGTGCACGCCATCAACTCCGCGTGAACTGTTCGACATTGCGGTCAATCGCCTGCTTGATCTGAAGCATGAGTACGAGGACGGTGATTTCAGTCCCGCAGAGGTTGTTATCAGGACCGAAGATGAAACCCAGATTCGCAACTATCTCGCAGGCAATCTTCAGCAGCGGTCGCAAGGCCGCTACTCGATCTCTCAGGAAGACGAGATGCCGAACAAACAGCGGACCGACATCCGGTTCATGCATGCGGCTGTGCCAGGCATGGTCCCCGTCGAGTTGAAGATTGCCGACAACTGGTCAGGAAAGGTGCTGTTTGAAAAACTGCGTGACCAGCTGTGCGGTGACTACCTGCGTGACCAAAACAACAAAAACGGGATCTTCCTCCTTCTTTCTCGTGGGGAGAGACAATCCTGGCGTATCCCCGACGGAAATCAGGTCGGTTTTGAAGACCTGATCGAAGCCTTGCGAGCATATGGCGTTGAGCTTCTTGCAACATGTGACGAATTCAAAGGGACCATAGACAACATTCAGATTGTGGGAATAGACCTCACCAAGCGTAGTGAAGTCCGACAAAAGTGAATATGATTGGCCATAAATCAGCTCCCTGTGTTCACCAATCTTGCTATTGGATTTATAGAACCTATATCCTGACATGGTTAGGATGGTCTGAAGATGCGTATTATTCCGATATTCGTAGCAGCCCTTGTGGCGATCAGCCTTGGCGCGTTGATTTTGAAGCGGGATGCGGTCTTTTCACTGGTGGGTCGCGCGCCTGCCGGAGAGGGGGTCGTTGTCGAGCGTGATGAAACCCCGGAAGCGGAGCCGGCAGGCAGCGCGATCGGAGCCGGCGTTGTTCCGGTTGTTGCCCTGACATCGGCAGCCCAGGCTGTACCGACCGGCATTCCCCTGCGCGGAACAACCCAGGCAGCGCGGTTTGTCGAATTGCAGTCCGAGATCTCCGGACTCGTGATCAGCGAACCCCTGCGCAAGGGCGCATCGGTTGAAGCCGAACAGATCGTCTGCGAACTTGATCCCGGCACCCGGATTGTCGAGATTGAAAAACTGCGAACGAATCTGCAGGATGCCCTGGATGGGGCGGATCGGGCCAATCAGCTGGCCGCCGAGGGGTTTGGGACCGAGACCAGCCGGGTTACTGCCGAAGCTGCCGTACGGACAGCGCGTCTGGCTGTTGAACAGGCTGAGAAGGAGATCAGTCGCCTTCAGATTCGGGCACCTTTCAATGGCTTGCTGGAATCCGATGCTGCCGAGATCGGCTCCCTCCTGCAACGGGGAAGTCTGTGCGCCACGATCATACAACTCCATCCAATCAAGCTTGTCGGGTATGTTGCGGAAACCGATGTTGACAGGATCACAACGGGCAGTCCGGCCCAGGCGACTCTGGTCAATGGGCGGGAAGTCGTGGGTATCGTCACGTTCATCTCCCGAACCGGCGATCCGGGAACCAAGACATTCCGGATCGAAATCACTGTCAACAA
>JAPOSK010000097.1 GCA_026709725.1 Paracoccaceae bacterium
CCTTTGCGTGAAAGCTGGGGATTTGCTACTATTAAGTTGCGGGTTGCGCTGCTTGCCTCCCGCACAATTCACAACAAAGGAGATGGCCATTATGAAAGCAATTCGCAACTATGTTGCAGACGCCCGCATCGGGTGGCACACGCACCGGTGGGAGTGGTTCGACCCGTTCCCGCACGACGGAAGCGCCCCGCGAAAGGCAACGCGCATCTCGCGCGCCCTGTGCCTTGCGGACTTCATTGCAAGTGAGGCAAGGTGGATGTTCGCAAGCGCAATCTGCGCGGTTGCGGGGCACCGCGTCGTGCCTTCGCACCCGGAGGGGCCGGATGACTCCATGCGCTGCGAACGCTGCGGAAAGTCCTGGGGCGGCTACTACGCCATGTACGGGAGGTGCGAATGAACGCGCAACGCGGAACGGCCAAAGATTGGAATTGCTACGACCATCCCGCTTTGCGGCGTGGAAAAAAGGGCGGCGCAATGGTGGTTGGGCGCGGAACGGCCAAAGACTGGGGTTGTTACGACCATCCCGGTTTGCGGCGGCGAAGGGGGTGCCGAACATGAAAGAAATTCACAAAACGGTGCCAATAAACACCAGACAGAAACTGCCCGACAGAATGTCCGGCCTGCTTGCCGTTTGCGCGCGGGATCTTGAAAGCTGCGTTGGGGATGATCGCTACCACCCGTGGTTTTCGCAGTGGCACGAATCCGCCGTCCGGGGAAAGACGGACTGCTTTGTCTGCGCCGCGGGCGCGGTGATGGCAAAAACGCTTGGGGTTGATCCTTCGGTGGACGCGGTCCCAAGCCATTTTCCGCGAAGGACATACGAAAAGCTGCTGGCGATTGATTACATTCGCAGGGGCGAGGTGCGGAGCGCGTTCAGGGAGCTTGGGGTGCGAATAACAAACTTCAAGAAAGTGGAGGGCTTGAACAGCCTTTTTGAAAGGATAAACGAGCTGGGCCACTTCGATGGGGATGACGAGGCCATGCTGTTTGTGGGCGCGCTTCGCGATGCGGCCGCCGCCCTTGACAAAATTGGGCTGTAACCGGGAGGCAAACATGAACAGAATTGAAATAGCATCCCGCACAAGGGACGATTTGATTGGCGTTGTGCAACGCAAAGCAGATTGCCTTGTTCGGGACGAAACCGGCAGGGCAAAAAGAATGACGGTGTGGGAAGCCAAAGTTGTTTGGAAAGCAAACGACCGGGTGCTGTGGTACGCGGGAACTTGGAAAAGTGAAAAACACGCAACGCGGGCGGCGAAAAACAAGTTGGCCGCCTATTGAAAGACCGGCCAAGGATGGCCGCCGTAGCCAAGTGCGCGCTTGGCCTGATGATTGCGAAAGCATGAAACGGGAACTTAACAAAGGAGAAACGCTTATGAAACAGATTGAAGACAAATTGCCGGACAAGCCCAGCGAGCTGCTTGAAATGGCGCTGGGCGACCTTCGCGAGTGCGCGGAAGATCCCGCGTACAGATTGGACAGCTCGCGCTGGTTTTCCTACAGGGGCCAATACGATTCGAACGGCCAGGCGGCTGGTGAGGTTTGCCTCGTGTGTCTTGGGGGCGCGGTGATGGCCAAGCGGCTGCCTTGCGAGCTTGGCGATGATGACAGCCCCACGTTTCTTTACGAGATGGGGACCATTGGCGAACGGGACAAAAACAAGCTCCACGCCCTGGATGATTTCAGGACCGGTGACTTTGCGGATGCGTTTAAAGAGATGGGAACCCCAATTAGCAACGAGCAAACAGAGGCGCTGGGGGAATTGTACAAAAACCTCTTTTTGGTATGCTCGCGGGGGGATTCTGTTTCCATGGCGGGGTTCTGCACAGACGAAGCGGGGCTTGCGTTTGCCGACAAATACCAAGCGGTGGTTGACGAAATCAAAAGCCTTGGATATTAGCGTGTTTGGGGCAGGGATGCCCCGCTGTAGCGAAGTGGGCGCTTCGCCTGATGAGCCCAAAAGGGCGAAACAGCACATTAACAAAGGAGGAATCCATTATGAACACATTGACAAAGTTGTCCTATTGCATTGAGGACGCCGCAACCTTTCTTGTGGAGCACCGGAGGGAAGATCCGGATGCCAACGAGGACGAAACATCCCTGTTTCACGACTGGTTTCTTGAACTGTGGGGCCAAGACATGGCGGATGCCGTGCTCGCCGCGGCCAAAGACAGGATTCGGTACGATTCGCACGGGAGGCTTGTGTAGCGATGAGGCTTCTTCACGCGGGCGAAACGCACATCCAGATTCGACTTTCGCAAAAAGAAGCGGAAACGCTGTCCATGCTGGCGGCAATGGGATACTCCAACGCCGGCGACCAGGCGGGTTTGGGGGATCTGCAAACCATCACAGCTCTTCGTGAATGGGCAATGGGGCGAAAGCTGGATACCCTGGAGTCCGTTAACCATGAAACGGGGGTGGCCCAATGAGTGAAAAACAAACGCGGGCGGTGGCCCAAGCCTTTCCGATGGACTACGCGCAAGTGGCGCAGCACGCTGAGGGCGGCATGAGCATTCGCGAATACGCGGCCATCCAAATTATGGCGGGCATGGAAGCCAGTGAGCGGTATGACCGCAAAGACGGTGATTACAGCTACGACGCTGAACAAGCCGTGCTTCGCGCCGACGCCTTAATTAAGGCACTGGAGGAGGCAACAACATGATGCTGATAACAAAAGCAATTCGAAAAAAACTGCTGGCAAACAACCGCAACCGCGATGGCGACCATGTTCCGGTTGTTAAGTTCTTTGATCCGTGCGGGGCGGCCACATGGCTGATTACCGACATGGATGAGGAGGACAACGACCTGTTGTTTGGGTTGTGCGACCTGGGCCACGGGTTTCCCGAGCTTGGGTATGTGCGGCTGAGCGAGCTTCAATCCGTGCGCAGCCACCTAAACACCGGGATTGAGCGCGACATGTGGTTCAGCACCCCCGTTCCCATATCCAAGTGGGCGGAAGCCGCGAGGGGGGCGCAACGAATTGTTGACCCCGACCACCTTGTTTAGGGCGGCGAACGCGGGGGAGCACGTGAAGGTGCCGGAGCGCATCCGCTACCATGTTGTGTACCTGTCAAACGGGGGCGAGCTCTTCTGGGAGCAGTCCACAAACGACCGCAACACGGCCGAGGCCCGCGTCAGGTGGATTAACAGCCACACGAACCACCGCGGGGCTTGGATAATTGGACCGCCGTAGGAGGAAACGCCATGAAACTTGTGGTAAACATTGAGGACAGGCACATCCGGCAAGGCAAGCGGGGCGATTGTGATCGCTGTCCCATTGTCTTTGCGATGAGGGATCTTGGCTACGAGTGCGAGGTAACACCCATGGATATGGTGTACATCGCAACTGTTCCCAAAGACGGCCGATGGGAGCGGTTCTACGATACGCCGCTTCCAGACGGGGCTCGCCGCTTTGTTCGTGATTTCGATGTGCATGGGCCAGCGAAAGTTGCGCCAATGTCGTTTGAACTGGAACTTGATCCCGCTTAGGGGGTGAACGAAGCGCATGGACGCGCCGCACACGGAAACAAGTGCTTTTAAGTCCCCATTGACGGGGGAGCCCAAAACAAAGGAGGCAGAATTATGAGCAAGGTTAAGCTGCGCTTTTTGCCGGCAATGAAGTACGAAGATGCGGAACCCGAAGTCAGGTACGACGTTTATTGGGTCGCGGGGGAAACCCCGTTGCATGGAAAGATTGTCGGCATGGCAAAAGCCATGAGCGGGAAAGACCTGTATGAGGAATTGTCCATGTGCGGGCGATTCGAGGGCACCTACCACAGCGAAGAAGTGGCAACGGAGGTTGCCGAACAACTAATGAACGATGGGGCGGGGGCGGTTTTCGTGTTTAAGGAATACGATGCGCCCGTCAAATCCGAAATTGCAACGGTTGTGCGGGAGGTGGCGGAATGAAAGACGCGGAAGAAAAGTTGAACGCGATGCGCGAAAACGCGCTTCCCGATAAGCCAAGCGAGCTAATTCGCCTGGCCCTGCGGGATATGGAAGCCTGCGAGGGGGATGCCGCCTACAATGTGCATTTCCAGCATTGGCACAAGCCCGAGCGGGCGCGAAGGGGCGACCCCCGTTCGGAGCTCACCGGAGCCTGCCTCGTGTGTCTTGCCGGCAGCGTGATGGCAAAAACGCTTGGCGCGTTTCCGCACGAAGAACTCGTGCCATCCCATTTTAAGGAGGACGGCGAACTGAATTCCCCAGTGCGGGGCAAGCTGATGGCGCTGGACTGCTTTCGCGCGGGGGACGTGCTTGGCGGGTTTTTTGAGTTGAACGCCTTCAAAGACGGAGGCGAAGCTGTTCCCGGGCCGGATGGGGTGAAAAGGCTTCGTTCCGTGTGGGAGCAACATGTCCAACCCAGCGGCACATTCAAAAACAACGAGGATGTTGCGAATTTCCTGCAAGGCATGGCCGTGTTTGCGGACGAGCTTGATGAGATGGGGCACTGATTATGAAAACCCCATACGAAATTAAACTCGTTAACGAACTGAATCCGAAGGTAAACGCCGCCGGAGTGTGCGGGCTGGTTGAGCAGAACAGGAGGCCCATGCCGGCAATGAGCCGGGGGGATTGGCTTTGGTGGATTGCCCACTACCTGAAGTGCTTGGGGGAAAGCCGCTTCTTTGCGGAAGAACAGGCGCAACGGGTGGCTGAATCGTACGGATACGATTTCGAAGCTGAGGAACGCCGGCTGGACGCAATGGGGGTTTGCTGATATGGACAACAGCGTGTGGTTGGTCGTTCAGCAAATGACCGGCAAGGCAATCGAGGTGTTTGACACCCGAAAAGAAGCAATGCGCTACGCCGGCGTAGCGAGCTCGTTTTCCGCGCATGACCACACCGTGGTGGAAGCGGTTCGAAGGTGGGACTGCAAAGGGAACGAGTACTACGAAGATGTTCGCACCGCAAAACGGCAAAAAGGAGGAAAAACATGACGCGAAAACAACTTATGCAAGACATGGTTGAGCTGGTTAATTCCATCGTGGCGTTGCAGGGCGACTTGCTTCTGAAGGAAGAAGATGAGGACGCTATGGCAATCGCTTCCGATGCGGAACGGCTGCACATGCTGATGGAGGGCTGGGGCGATGCTTCCGCCAATTAGATTGGGGCAATGCGTCCCGCACTTAAACCTAACCGGAGGAGATGAACAAATGACGCAAGTGGAAATAAGCAAACACACAGAGTCCAAGCTCATTGAGATTCGCTTGGCTTGGGGAATGGACGCGCCGGATGATGGGCTGATTCACCCCCAGTTCCTTTCGCAAATGCCATTGGACATGATGATTGCCGTGCTGGTGGAAGGCGAGCGTGCCCGGTTTCACTAGTTCCTTAAGGAACGGGGGGAGCCGGGTTATGAGTGACGTGCGCTTTAAGAACGTGTGAAGCGTCGCAACGCTGCTTCCAACAACGGAAAAGGCTTGGAACTGGATGCAGGAAAACCTGAGCTTTGAGCCGTGGCAGTGGAGGCCGTATGGCTTGGTGTGCGAACACCGCATGGCAAGGGACATTCTTGAGGGAATTAGAGAGGCCGGATTTGAAGTTGAGGTGCTTTAACAGCCGAAACCCATGGACGGGTCGCGGGGTGGCTCCCCGCCTGATGAGCCGCGGCAAGGTGCCAAAGGCAACAGGCAAGATGCGCATCGCCAAGCGCAAAGGGGTAAACACTATGACAATGGTTGAACAGATGCTTGCAAATGTAACGGTGGACCATCAAAGCGATGAGGGCGTAATTTACCTCATGAACGGAAATGGGGCCATTGTTGCATCGTTGTACTACGACGCGCTTGGGCATGAACAAGAGTTTATTGACCAAGTAAACCTGGCCCGTGAAATTGCGGGCCGCATCAACGGAGGAAAATCCAATGACGAAGCTTAACCCGGAAGAAGCAATAGAACTGAAAACGCTCTACTACAACCATCAGGCCGCGGAAGTTGCGCTGCGTGAGCGCATGGGGGACTTTGGCTTTGACAAGAAACACGAACTTCTTATGGCGATTCACCGCCTTGAAGATCGTCTTGGCCAATACCTGCCAATCTCCGATGGGGGTGGCGCGTGATTTATAAAAACAACAAAACCATTGCGGGGCTCAACGAAGAGCTTGAGGAGGCCATAGATGGCAACCTTAACCTTGTGCATTGGCTCGCAAACGAAGCTGAGGATGAACGGGATGTTCGCGATACAATGCGGGAGGCGCTTGCGGATGCGCGGAAGGCGGTTGAGATTATGGAAAAAATCTGGAAAAACGCCAACGAGATCTGCAACCTGGAACAATGGCTAATTGAGAGCCGGGACAAAATTGAAGAGCTCAGGCGCGGGCCTGTTAAAACGGGGGAGGTGGAACATAAAGAAATAGAGGGTCTTGCATCATGAAGCTGGATGTTGAAATAACCAGTGGCTGCATTCTCCAAGGAACAGAGAACGAGCCCAACTCCTGCCCCGTGGCGATCGGCATGAGGCGCAAGGGCGTGCTGTGCGAGGTGCATCCGTGCGATATTCGCTTTCCAGATGGCACCAGCGTCCCGACGCCAACAGCGGTTCACGACTTTGTGCGACGGTTCGACGCGGGTTTGCCGGTTGAACCGTTCAACTTCGAAATTGAAGTTGGCGACAACAATGTTGGGGTTCCCATTGGGGCGCGGGGCGGTTGATGGGGGCTGGTTAAAAGATCGTTGGCTTGGGGCGGCGGAAACGCCGCCCTTTTTTTGCCCCAAAAGGCGAAAACGGCAGGAAAAAAGGGGGTTTTTGGCGCGAAAAAAGCCCGCTCCATGGTTTTGGGTGGAGCGGGCCGTTTCGCCAAAGCAGGCCCATACAAACAGGCTCGCAAATTAGGTCGGGCGGCTTCTGCGCTCCCTGGCGGGGCGCGGCGGGCCGGTTCGCACCATCTTGCCGTTGAACACCACGTGGGAAACAATTTCAAGGCTGTCGGCAAACCCCTTGCCATTGTCCCTCTCAAGGTTTAGAAAGGCGGATGTTGCATCCCATCCCCGCGATGTTCCGAGGGGGTTGCCGATGCTGTCGGTGAACACAAATTGCCGGGATGTCATGAACATTGGGCCGCCTCCCTTAGCTTGGCAATGCGTTCTTCATCCCTGTCGTACGCCCAGCCCTCGCGGTACGATATTGCAATGCGCTGAAGCGAGCCCGGATGGGCGCGTTCCATCTCCCTCGCCAAAGCCACCTCCCCAACAAAAACTTCGCGCGGCAGGTGGTCCAGGGTGTTGTACATCAACCTCATGCTGTACTCAACGCCCACGGCGTTTACATAAGGGTCGATGCTTTGTATGGTTTCGCGGTAGCTCATTCTTCCGCCTCCCTTACATGGCCGGCGTAGCCGCAATTCGGATGGTCGTTGCGCAGCTTTGCAAGCATCATATCGAGAAACGCAACGGCTTCTTTGTGCGTCCCCATGTGGATTGAGCTAAAGACTTCGGTGCTCGGCCAATCCCCGTGAAAACGGCTGTTGGCCATGTCTTTTGCCGTGACCATGTCAATGGTGACAATCTGCCTTCTATTGGATTGCCGGGTCATTGGCTTCCTCCCAATTTGCTTTGGCCGCATT
>JAPOSK010000516.1 GCA_026709725.1 Paracoccaceae bacterium
CCCATTGCTGTTGGGGCACCCCCTCGCCATGACAGTCAGTCAGAAGACCCCATTCAAGTGAAGCGGATGTGATTGCCGCAGCAGTTTCCGGATGTCAGCAGAATCCTTCGCGGGGTCATCCTGCTCAATGGACGGTGAGTCGGGGCGGTCCGGTTTCGATTGCGCCGATTTGCCAGCATTGGATTGATTGTTGCTGTGCATCTGCAAGGAATGTCTCAATTGAATCGGCGGGCAGTGCGGCAAGAAGTCCGCCGGATGTTTGTGGATCAAAGAGGAGTTCAGACCGTGGGCCGCTGGCCGACCCATCAATGGTAAGGATGCGTGCATTGGCGGGCCACAGTGATGATCGAATGCCCTTCACGGCGAGTCTGAGTGCCCCGGGCAGCAATGGGATATCATCAAGATTGAGGTGGGCGGCAACGCCTGATGCCTGCAGGATCTCGTGGAGATGCCCAGCCAGACCAAAGCCGGTGACATCTGTCATTGCCCGGGCATGTCGTGCCAGAACTTGTGCGGCCCGGGCTGATGTGGTCTGCATCATCTCAAGTGCTGTCATCAGATCAGCACCACGGGTTTCACCTGTCATGGCGCCTGCGAGAAGAACACCTGTGCCAATGGACTTGGTCAGGATGAGGATATCACCAGGCCGGGCACCGGACTTCGTCAGTGTTCCTGATGATGCATCGCCCAGAACCGTCAGGCCAATCACCATCTCGCTTCCCTGCGCTGTGTGACCACCGATGATTGTGACCTGCTCCGGTTCAAGGCATGATCGGACACCGTTCATGATATCTGAAAGAGTCCGCTCCTGCAGAGATTCACTCATCCGTGGCAGGACAACCGTTACGAGTGCCGAGTGTGGAGTTGCGCCCATGGCCCAGATGTCACCGGTTGCGTGAGCCGCTGCGATACGGGCAAAATGCCAGGGATCCTCGGTGATGGCACTGATATGGTCCGTTGTGATGAGCAGGTTGCGGCCATTGATCGTGATGCTGGCGGCATCATCGAGTCTGGAAGGTGTTGCAACGCCGAGTGACGAGTCGAGAGTCATGCGACCGACCTTGCCACCGCATCCCCGACACACTGTTGGAGCATCACGCATGATATCCTGAACGCCCATCGCCGCTGCATCAGGAATTGCATGGGCCATTGCAGGCATCCTGGCGAATTGACGCATGAAGTGACGGTCAATCCGGTCTTTCAATCGCCAGACCGCCCCACCGGCAATGGTGAGGCCATACTTGCACCCCACCGCATTCCTTGACCCGGTTGAAACCAGTTTCAGGAAATGGGTCTGGGGGCGAAATCTCCTGAGTGAAGAACCTTCCAGCGCGGCCCTGAGATTGCGATAGAGGACTGGAGCCTGCCGGACAGCGTAGACACCGGCCCGGGGAAGGGGTCTGGGTACGAAACGTGCACAATCGCCAACGGCAAAAATGTTCTCTCGACCAATGACCCGGAGGTAGGTGTCGGTTGGCACAAAGCCATCGCTGCCGGCAAGACCGGACTCCTGTACCCATGCATGGGGTCGGGAGCCGGCGGCCAGTGCAACAAATTCACTGTCACAGGACTCGGAGTCGGCTGTTGTCACTGAATGATGATCGATTGATGCAACACTGATGCCGCACTGCCACGTGATGCCGACCTTTTTTATCCTTCGTAACAGAACCTTGCGTGATCCCGGTCCAATCTCGGAAAGCAGATGAGAACCCTGTTCAAAAATGCGAACCGTTACGGGGCCGGGTGCTGTGCTTTGCAGCCGATGGTGCATTGCCATTGCCAGTTCGACGCCGCCGACGCCGCCGCCGACCACGGCGACGCTGGCATCACGACCCCTCCCGACATCATCAATGAACCGGTCCCATTGCGATGCAAAATCATCAAGGGGCTTGGCAGGATGGGCGCAGTCACTGGCACCGGGGATGTCAGGCATGTCCGAATGGATCCCGATGTTGAGACTGAGAACATCGAAGTCAATCGGCGGTCTGCCACTGATCCAGATCCTCCTGGAGTCCGGATTGATCTGCTGGACGGATCCCTGGATAAATCGGACTCCGGTCCGGACAGCAAGCCTTGCGATATCAATATCCAGTTCATGGCGCTGGTAATGACCGGCAACATAACCCGGCAGCATACCGGTATAGGGTGCTGTGCACGTCGGGTTGATGACTGTGACACGGGTTCCGGGCAAAGGGTCGGCGCCCCATCGCAAAAGCAGAAGCGCATGGGTGTGCCCGCCGCCAACGAGCACCAGGTCCCTGGTCAGAGGTATTGATTGTGAATTCTGCCCGCGTTGCACCATCAGGTCCCCCATGATCGAACTTGTCCTGCCTGTCAAGGACAACGACCCTTCCGTCAGGGCAATCGCTCTTGAATCATTGCCGGTTCCCCGGTGTCCGTCAATTGTGCTGCGGAACGGATGGGTTTGAGCGGGAATGTGTTATCCCGGGCGGCTTTCCCGAGTTGGGTCCGCAGGGACGCAACGGTCCCGCCACCGGTCATCCGTGCAGGGTTTGGGGCCCGGCTCTGCCAGCCCCTGAGTGCCCGAGTGGCAGTGATCGTCCCGACAGCCCGCAGGCCATGCCAGCCGGGGAGGATGCGGGCTCCTGCGGGCTGTCGGGGGCGTGTTTCCGGCGGGTCCGGGGGTGGCTGGCTCACCTCTCTGTCTGCCAGGGCCGGCAGCCAGGCGGCACGCTGTCGGTTAGCCTGACGCGCCCCCACAGTTTGCGGCGTTCTCCACGACTGCTCGGATTTTCTCCAAACCAAACTGAAACACCTCATCCCCGATCCCGCCGAATGCCAGCCGCAAGGCATTTGGTGCTCCATGCCCAATTGTGTACGGTTCAGCCGAAGACACCGCGATTCCCAAGTCGGCCAGCTGTGCTACAATTGGTTCGGCACGTTTCCTGTCTGGTAGCCAGAGCCAGGTAAAACTCGCATTCGGATGCGCAGACATTTTATATCCGTGCAAAACCTCTCCGCACATGGCTTGCCCTTTCATACCGGCGTTCCTGCGAGTGGTTTCAAAATCTTGGATCAATCCGTCCGCGATCCAGTGCGTGACCAATGACGTAAGAATTGCGGGCGTATTCCACGTGGTTGCCCGAATAGTCATCGTAATCAGGCTGCCAAGATCCGGCGGTGCCACGATGTATCCGACCCGCAATCCGGTTGCCAAAATCTTGGAAATCCCACCGACATAGACCGTCCGTTCCGGTGCCAATTCAAGAAAACTGGGGGGCGGATCGGTCTCTAAAAAATCATAGGCGCCATCCTCAATGATCAAGAGACCATGGCGGCGC
This sequence comes from Paracoccaceae bacterium, assembly GCA_026709725.1. Lineage (GTDB taxonomy): Bacteria > Pseudomonadota > Alphaproteobacteria > Rhodobacterales > Rhodobacteraceae > MPNP01. The sequence continues at coordinate 3,303 of JAPOSK010000516.1, forward strand.
GCAACTTTGACGATGGCATGACGGGCAGCTTCGCCCATGACAGACCCCAACGGATTATGCACCGTCGGGATGAGATAGACTGCCTGAATCCGCTTTTGCGCACAGATCCGCGCCAAGGCTTCAGGATCCATGCATCCGTCTCTGCTTGGTACGTTCTGCAACATCAGATCGCGCAATCCCACGGCCGCCAGGAACCCCGGATAAGTCAATTTATCCGTAGCCACGGTATCACCGCGTGCCAACAATCCAAGGGTCACAATCGACAACCCGTGCTGCGCCCCTGACGTGATGAACAAGTGGTCTGGATCAATGACGCCAAGCCGCTCTGACAGATAGGACGCGAACACTTTCCGCTCTGACAGCACTCCTCCATGCGGCTGATATTTGAGTGCCCCGTTCAGGTCGCCCTTTTTCGCCAACCAACGCAACCCGGATCGCAGGATATCTCCATCTTCCGGGGCGCAGGGCATGTTAAATACCAGATCGACATGAGGCTCACCTTCGAGATGTTCTATACCCAAAGTCATCGGAATTTCGGGGTCGCGAACAAACATTCCGCGACCAGTCTCACCAATAATGAAGCCTCTCTGTTTCAACATCTTGTACGTCCGTGACGCAGTGGCCAGCGCAATACCATGCGACTCGGCAAACGCTCGGTGGGTTGGCAGTTGCGTGCCGGGCGCTATCTCACCAGACCTGATTTGAGAAATCAGTTTTTCAGCAAGTTTCAAGTAGATCATCTTTCCAGACCCTCTGTAAGATGTCACTGTAATTAGTACAATAAAATAATTGTATTATTTTTTTTGACTGTGTCAATCTGAGGTGAAGCAGTCGAAGGAAACCAACCCATGCGGGACACTCTCAATCATGCGATTCTCGCATTGGCGCTTTTCATCGCAACTTATGCCGTCAACCTGCAAGCACCGCTTTATGCGGTGTATGCCGAAAATAGCCAGGTAGGCGCGATGGCTGTCACGGTCGCATTTGCGGCTTATGTGACCGGGCTGATGCCCACCCTGATCTTGCTCGGAGGTGCGTCGGACCGCATCGGGCGGCGGGTGCCAATTGCCATGGCACTGTGCTTGTGTGTGGGAGGAACCGCATTGCTGGCGATGGTGCCCACTTGGCCCGCACTGGTGACGACACGATTTATCCTTGGCGTGTCAACCGGGTTTGCCACAACGGCAGGCACCGCTTACATGGCTGAACTGTCTGGTCAGGACAAAACGCGTCAAGCCACTTTGCTGGTGACATCCGCGACCTCTCTGGGCTTTGGCGGCGGGGCGTTGGCAACGGGTTTCAGTCTATCGTTGCAAGGCACAAGCACGGCACCAACAAGTTTTCTTGCCCTGTTTGTTGTGGCCCCCGTGCTTGTTTTCGCAGTGCTCGCATTGCCACGGGCGGACAGCCCCACAAAAGTGCCGATGGTGCGCTTGCCTGTCTTCCCGAAAAACACATGGAAGTATGGCGTTGCACTCGCGATGGCGTGGTCCACCACAGGCACGACCATCGCCGTGGTTCCCTTGCAACTGGAGGAACAGGATCTTGGTGGCACGGGCCTTGTTGTTTTTCTTGCCATTTTCGTGGGCTTCCTGTCACAACCTCTGGCAAAGAAACTGTCAAATGATGTGGCTCTGAACACGGGTTTTCTACTCGTTCCGCTTGGATACCTAATACTGCTGTTCGGGGTCTGGACACAATCAATCCGGTTCATACTGGCGGGTACGGCAATCACAAGTTCCGCCAGCTACGGGTTCACCTATCTTGCCAGCCTGTCGGAATTTGCCGCGCGTGCGCCCGATAATCGCGCACGCGCGGCGGCAGGTTTGTTCGTCTATGCCTATGTCGGCTTTTCTCTGCCAACCATTGCGAGTGGCGCACTTGCTGATCAGGTCGGACTGTTGATTTCCATGTCGGTCTTTGCCGCCATCCTCGTCACGATGACACTGGCTGTCATCCGGCTTGGGTCCGCCCGGGTCTGTGTAGCATTTGATCACACCATCGACGACAACCCAAGCTCCGTTCCCACTGCCGACATTTCAGTTAGTCGGACTGATTCGTGTCGGACGCATTCCAAGGTCCAGACTTTCAATCAAATTGACTGACGGAGTTATTCAGATAGGCGATTATGCACATGAGTTGACGGATCTCAAAATACACAATGATAGTCAATTACTTGAAATATAAATGGAATATCTAGCGGTCATCGCACCACAGACCTTCCCCTTTCCTGCAACCGCCGCCGGCCCCGTGTCGAACCGCGTCCCTCGACGGCATTCATCCACGACGACGAGATGGGCGTGACGGGGATGGTCCCCATCCCCATCCATCCGTCCTCGGGGGATGGTCCCTGAGCCGGATATGGACATGCGCCGACATGTGGGTCGGGAGGGTGCCCGGGATCACGGGGACCCCGTGTCGGGTCACGGGCCGTTCCATCCTCCTCCCCACCACCCCATCGCTCTCCCTGATGGATCCTTCATGATTCCGGGGGTGGCACCATCGCGGGCCGTGGGCAGGGGAGTGCCAAGGGTGGTGGTGCCGTTCCGCCCGTTGCACCGGGCGCAAGGTTGGCAGGCCGCACCCCGGCTTGGGCACTACCGGATGCCGGCCCCGGATCGGAACCCGTCCTGTCACTGACACAGGGGTCTGCACCGTTGCCCACCCGCCCGGATCCATGATCCCGACGGCGGCGGCGTCCGGCATGCGCAGGCGGACCGGGCCACCGCCTGCCCCCATCGTCATCACCCGTGGACTCCTCAAGGTCCCGGGGCCGGGTGCCGGTCCCGTTCCGGGGGCTGGTGCGGTTGCAGCCGGTCGAGTGGGGACCATGGCACTCGGGAAGGTCGTGCTGCGGTGTCCCGGTGCGCAGGACGAAGACGATGCCGTCCATGATCCTTCGGTCGTGGACCGCTGACCTGCTGTCTGTCCCGGCTCGACTCAGCAAGAGGTGATAAGCGGGTTGTCCGCAGTGAACCGTATTGAAATCGTAAGACTGGTCAGTGGCAGATCGCAGTGTCGATCAGCCACTGCCGAAGAACTGTACGAGGACCTTTTCGGTTTGGATTTCCGGTACGGTGCGTGTCCAGGCCGTTACATGTCACGGCGCGGACGGGTCAGCCCCGTCATTTCATAAGAAAGATCCAGCAGCCGGGCGGCTTTGACGGTGTCCAGTGCTTCGGGATTGGGGCTGGCCTGGACATCCTCGTAGATATACGCCCCTGACAGGTCTTCATACTTCTTGCCCAGAGCCATTGCCACGATACGTTCACCCCCAACCCAGGTTGGTGCCGCACGATGGTTGAACAGACGGACGAAGATATTCACCCAACCCTTGGAGTCGCGTGAGAGGTTGCTCTGGATATAGCCCGGATTCAAGCTGTTTACAGTGACGCCGGTGATGCCACTCTCATTCAGTCGTGCGGCCATATCGCGTGTATGGATAATCATGCACAGCTTGGCCTGGGCGTATGTCGAAAACAGCGTCCACCCGGTCTCGCGGTGCAGATCCGCGAAATCCAGATGCGCCTTCGCTTGTGTGGCGGATGTGACGTTGATGATGCGTGCTGCAGGGGCCTGTGTCACACGCTCAAGCAAGAGTTCCGTCAGCAGGAAAGGCCCCAGGTAGTTCACCACGAAGTTCATTTCATAGCCTTCTGCCGTGCACTGCCGGTTCATGATATTGGCGCCTGCGCAGTTGATCAGAAGATCAATCCGCGGACATGCCTCCAGAATGTCGGCAGCGGCCTTTCGGACGCTGTCCAGTGATCCGAGATCACACGCCACAGTCAGGAGATTCCCTTCATGTCCTGCCGCTTTCAAGTCAGCAATGACGCGTTGTGTCTTGGCCATGTTCCGGCCCATGAGGCAGATGTCCGCGCCCATGGAGGCCAGCCGCTCGGCCGCCACGCGCCCCATCCCATCCGTGCCGCCGGTCAGGACGATCATCGTCCCGGTCAGATCCTGATCCGGGACCCTGTCAGTTGACTGGCGCGGGAAAAACGTATCAATCCAGATATGTTGCGTGGGCCTTTTCATGCAAACCTCATGTCCAGTGATGCAAGCCGTGCAGAGCATGCAATATCTGACTGGTCAGGTAGTGATTCATCTGAAGATTCTCAAGTCCTGATGAAGAGCGCGCCCCCTTTCAGTGCACCTGCGCACCCGAGGGTCGCACAACGGACTTCCCATTGATTCGGGAGGTGCTGCCGCCCGTGATCAT
>JAPOSK010000427.1 GCA_026709725.1 Paracoccaceae bacterium
TTTGCCCGGAATCCCGAACGCCGTGCCCATCTCGCGGTCCTTTTGTGTCACCCGCAGGATCAGTCCCATGCGGGTTCGGGTCATGATCAGCCAGAGCCCTCCGAGAATCACAATGGACGCGACGATGACAAAGAGCCGGTAGGTTGTGGTGCCAAAACCCCACGGCCAGATGACAACGAGACCGTCCGCTGCCCATGCAAGCCAGGGGAGGGCAATGCGGTCATTGAAGGGTGCAACGACGGGGCGGGCATCCGGACCAAAGGTCATCAGGGTGGCCTGCTGGAGAATGTAGAGCAGCCCGATCGTGGCCACGATTGTGGGCTCGGGATCATAGTCGACCCGGGCCAGCACAAGACCATTGGCCAGCATTGCCAGCAGGCCGACAAGCAGGGGTGCGGCAAGCAGTGCAAGGACAAAACCCAGTGCCGGATGAACGCCGCTGGCAGTGGCAACATACCAGCTGATCACCGCCCCGAGCATGTAGAACTCGCCGTGGGCGACATTGACAACCCGCATGATACCAAAGACCAGGCTGAGGCCCATGGCTGTGAGCGCAATGACCGCTGCTGTCAGCGATCCTTCGAGTGTTGCCAGCACAAGGTGCGGACCGAACTCCATTCGATCAATGACGCGGGGTGCCCGGCGCCCTCAGAACGGCAGGGTCGTGTAGTCAACCTGATCGGGATAGAAGGTGTCCTCGATCGATGTCACATGGGCAACATCAAGCCGACCGTTGGCGACCCGGGTGATGTACTGGTGACCAAACACCTGGTGCGTCTTGCCATTGAAGATCTTGTCGCCCTGGGGATGATTGATCGATGCCGGGATCTCCCGCATGGCTTCAATCGCTTCGATCATGCGGACACGACCGGCATGGTCGGATGTGTAATCCGCCATCTCCATGGCATCCTTGACAAGATTCAGGGTTTCCCAGCACCCGAACATATGTGCGTAGGTCGAGACATCCCGACTGTCGGTCACGGAGGCTCCGTTCTCATCGACCCCGATCATCTCCCGATAGGCCGCGTCGTACGGCAGAATGCTGCTGTCGCTCTGGGTATAGCGGGGCATGCCCTCCCAGAGATGACTGCCTTCAAGGAACTCCAGCCCCGGGCTGTTGATGTCCACGGCTTCCAGGCTGTCGATGTAGCCGAAGAGACCCGGCCCCTGGCCGCCGAAGAACTCGCCGAGTTCCTTGACGAAGGTAAGGACAGCGGGTCCCACCACCACATGGTACAGGATTTCCGTATCGCGCGGTATGCGCGGGAAATACTGCGAAAAGGATGTGGCGGTGGTCGGGATCGCAATTTTTTCCAGAATGGTGCCACCCTGCTGTTCAAAAGCGGCCGAGAAGGCGTCCCGATGGTCATGCCCGAACGCAAAGTCCGCAAAAAGCATCGTGACCTTCCTGCCGAGATTGTCGTGGACGAAGGGTGCCATGGCCTGAACCTGACTCTGGACGTTTGTGATGCAGGGTTGCAGCGTGTAGCGGTTGAGGATACCGCTTGCGACATGGTTGCCTTCAGAGACGACGAGATAGGGAATCTTCAACTCGCCGGCACGCGGTGCCGAGCCGATCACGACGTGACTGAAGAGTGTCCCGAAAGCGAGATCGCACCGGTGCTCAGTGGCGAATTTCTCAACCACCTCCGCACCCCTCTTGGGATCGGTGCCATCATCTTCGGCGATGATCTCCACCGGACGACCCATGATCCCGCCCATGCCATTGATCCGTTCAACAGCGGCATTGGTCACGCGTTCGTACCAGCGCCCATACGCGGCACCGATCCCGGTGCGATGCACCTGGAATCCGATGCGTATCGGTTCCGATGATTGCGCCTGCGCATAGCCCGGCATCACACTGCTGACTGCGGCAGCCGCACCCGCGGCACCAAACCCCTTGAGAACATCGCGACGCGAATGATGCTTTTGCATGTTTGTCTCCCTCGTCAAGTTGTGTTGTCCATTGCAGCATAACACGCTGCACCGGTCAATTCCACAACAATCCATCCGGTTTGTTCCAGACCGTCTGTTCCCACCGCTCAGACCCCGCGTGGGGATGCGAGAAGCCAGAGACTCAGCATGGTGTAGAGAATCATCAGGATGGAGAGCGGAACCTCGGCAAGGATAGCCCGCCAGCCCTTGCCGTAGAGATCGGTCATGATGCGGTGACCGACAAGGACTGCCAGGACATGACCGAAGACGATGGCGGCACACTGGGTCAGCCAGATGATGTGAACGGTTCCGAGTTCAGCGAGGAATCCCAGAGTGACAAAGTGGTGACCGAGATTGAAATAATCAGCCCCGGTCGAGAGGGGGTCGGAGAGAGCGACCAGCGTATACTGGGCGTTGACCAGCAGTGTCGGGAAAAAGTGTGCGATATGATAGCCAAAGGCAATGGGCAGGAGGGAGAGGGCCAGCCGACCGAACGCCGTCGCCCTGGAGGTCGCGCAGGCCTCGCCCGGGAGTCGTCGTGCCATGGCGTCACCCACGAGAACCGTTGTGGTGTAGGCGGCGATCAGGAGGAGAACGCCGCCGAGGATGCCGAGGACAGTCTGGCCGATCACGGCCGATCGACCCGGGAATTCGAGCGGATTGACACCGATCAGGTCCAGCCACCAGAAGGTCTCGTTCAGACCGTCAAAACTGCTGCTGGCAAGAACGACCAGCACGAAGATGGCCTGGCTTGAGGTCAGGACGGCGGCACGGGTCAATTGCCAGCCGGGCAGACCGATTGACGTTGCGCTTGCCCTGATGCGGAGAAAGGACAGTCGTGCAAGAAAGGAAAAGAGAATCGTGAAGCATTCACAGCGCCTGAGCCATGTCTCCGGACCAAAGAGGATCATGCCTGCCAACGTCATCAGCCAGTAGATCATGACAAAAAGGGCCAGTCGGTCCGGATCATCCGGGGCGGGGTCGGCGAGCAGAAACACGACAAAACAGATATAGCCCAGGACAGCCGGCCCGCTGCCGAGCCACGCTGGCAGACGGGCGGGCGATGCCTGCCGCATGACGCGTTGCAGGATCCAGCCCGGTCCCGACCAGGGATTGATCCACCGCCAGACATCGCCGAGGATGCCCTGGATGAGAAAGAGTCCGATCCACCAGACAGTCCAGATTGTGACCGGCATGAGGTTTGTGAGCGGGTCGCGGGTCCCGGTGAATCCCTGGACGATCAGAAACAGCAGGATGGCTGCCGCCGCCAGTGAGGTGGCCCGGGGCGCCCAGGAGGGATGCGTCCGGCCCGGCAGGGAGCGGGTGGCGAAGAGTCCCGCTGCATAGCGATGGGGGAGCAGCAGCAGGAGAAGGATCGTGAGGGCGACGATGCCAGTGCCGAGGGCAGTGTAGAGATCGGTTGGCAGAAGGGCGACAAAGACCTGTTCCGACGCATGGGCATGTGCCGGGAGCGATGACGCCCAGAGCATGGCAAGACTGCTGCCACTGCCGACGATGAAGTGGATGAGGGCCCGGAACCCGTGTCCGGCCTGATCATTTTTGTTGCATTGCGGCATCTGTGTGGCCAACCCTTTTTTCGTTGCAGCCGGAAGTCCAGCGCAGTGGCGGATCTCTTGGAAGATCATGGCAACCTTGCTTTCTCTACCGCGTATCGAACAAGAATCCAAAGTCAATGATCAGCCCCAGGGTCCTGTTGCTGTTGACACCCGCCGCAAGGTCAGTGAGAACCGGCAAACCTGTCAGCGTCCTGTCAAACCGCATGGCAATTCCCCGGAACTCCCTGATCCCGGCAAAGCTGTTCCTGATCGGGTGGCACCCGACTCCCGGCCATGCTCACGAATCGGATTGCGATTGCCGCAGACCACCATCATGGCCCGGATGCCGTGCGATTCGAGCTCGGCGGGGAGACGGTCGACATCAAACGCCCTGTCCGCAATGGTGCCTTCGCAGGGGCGATTCTCCAGCCCCTCCGGTGTCTCCCTTGCGTAACCCGGCTGCAGGATGGTGAACTGGACACGTTCTGAATACATATGCCAACGCTTGATGCAGATCGGTAATTTGCCTATCAAAAATCAGTAACTGCCATAAATCAATTCCGGGGCAAGCCATCGTGAAGACATCCGAAACACTCGAACCCAACTTTTCACGTCATACCATTGCAGATGTTCGCGATTGGCAAGAACTCGGCCGGCTGGAGATCCAACCCGATTTTCAACGTCGCTTTGTTTGGCCGGATGCAGCGAAGATCATGCTCATCGACTCAATTCTGAAGAGATATCCACTGCCCAAAATATTCGTTGGCACATCAATCAGGGATGGCAGAACGAAACGGATCGTCATTGACGGGCAACAGCGAATGACGACGATTCTGGAGTTCATTGGCAACAGATTCAGCCTCAACAAACCATACTCCGGTCCGTTCAGGGGTATGTCATACAAAGACCTTCCAAAGGACGTTCAAAGAAACTTCCTGTCCTACAGCCTGGACTTCAATGAATTCCAGAATTGGAGTGACGAGGAGATCCGTGATGTTTACAATCGTGTCAACAAGTACAGTTTCTCGCTTACCAAGCAGGAATTGCGAAGAGCGGATTTCCCCGGTGATTTCCTAAAGTTGTCTGAAGAGTTATCAGTCATTGAATTCTTTGAGATTGCAAAGGTTTTCACTCCAGCAAATCGCAGAAGACTTGCCGATGTCGAGTATACTTCAGAACTTCTTTTGGTTCTGATTGACGGTCCTCAGGATAAAAAGACCAACCTGGACGCTGCATATCTGGAGTACCAGGAGTGGCCAATGAAGGAAGTCTACAAGGAAAAGTTCTTGGCTGTCCTGAACCATTTGGCGCTTATTTTTGACGAGGATCATTTCCCGATTTCGAAGACACGATTCCGACAGAAATCCGATTTTTATTCTCTCTTTGCCGCAATAAACGAACTTCAAGGTGATGGGCATGAACTTCAGGAGATCCTTTTGACAGACCTTCGTGGTGAATTATCGAAACTGAATGCCAGGATTGAGCCAAGTGCCCTAGGATTGCACGGCGAGTATGCGATCAGGTGTGTGTCGGATGCGAACTCCTTACGCAGCCGAAGATGGCGAACAGATTTTTTGAAGGAGTTTCTTCTGCCCGTTTATCGACCAACATCCTCTGGGAAAAAGGGAAATAGCACGCTTCCTTTTCCAATTCATGATCCTGCTCAATGATACATACCCCCGGTCATGCTCACAAGACGTGTGTCGAAGAGTCTGCTGATTATGTGATCAGAGATGAAGATTGATCTGTTCTTGCGGAAAAACGATACCTTTTCAATCGACTCGAAAGTTTCCTCAGAATGTGGGCGCACATTTGAAGTTGAGGATCTTCTCGACTCGGGCGGTAATGGTGCCGTCCATAAGTGTGTGGAATCCGCGACTGGTAATGAGTTCGCTATCAAGTTTTTGCTGAACTACGATAAGCACGGCAAAAGAGTTCGCAGGTTTGATTTTGAGAAACAGCAACTCGAAAAATTGCAGCACGGTCATATCGTAGGATTTGAAGCTCAGGGCTCTGTCCAAAGTAAACGCAAACGAAATGGCCGAAAAGGTTCAAAGAAGGTCCAATTCTTCGTTATGGAACTGGCTGACTCTGGCAATCTTATGGATCTATCCCTTCAACCGGGGCCTGTTCCAGAAGAGGTCTACAAGGCACAGTTCAGAGGCCTTTCTGACGGATTGAGAGAACTCCATAATATTAATGTTGTCCACAGGGACATTAAGCCGGAGAATGTGCTGATATCCGGCGACAGGTGGATCCTCGCAGATTTTGGTCTGTGCACTTCGCTCGCGTACACTGGCCATGATTTGACGGGGGATGAGAATCTGGGTCCAAGATTCTGGATGTCACCAGAAATGAGCAATCGATGCTTGGGTGTGCAGTCAAGATTTTCCAAGATTGGAAAGACATCAGACGTATTTCAACTGGCTTCAGTTTTTTGGTTTATAGTCAATAGGCGGCATCCCACTGGCATCATCGAAGAGAGAGACTGGGCAGGCGCGAAGATGCTGTTTCCTGTGTTGAAACGAGCACTGGAACATTGCCCGAAACGTCGTACATTCGACGGTGCATCATTCCACAGTGAACTCTGCGACGCACTTGCCGTTTAGAGCCTGTTGAGAATTCCCTCAATCCGCTCCGATTCCGATGCTGCTCCTGCCCACTGTATACAAGAATGGCAGAAGACACCGGAGCTGAAAGCAGGAAATCCTCACTGTGATAGGCAATCTTCCTCTCAATTGAACACAGTTGATAGCCACTGGGGAAGATAGGTTGCATAAAACTTGGGGATTGACTGAAGTCAGGTCCGGGTATCATGAAGTGTAACACTGGGTGTCAGTGAAGGTGGCCAAACAAGCCGTATCGTTATGCCATTGATATTGCACGCATCAATATACGTGTCGATGCATCAACATGTTCATTGGTTGAAAACCGCCCGAAGCTGAACCGAATGCATTCCGAAGCAAAGGTATCATCAAATCCCATGGCTCGTAGGACATGGGACGGTTCGATTGAGCCGGATGAACAGGCTGACTGCGTCGAAGCTGCAATGAGAGGTTGAACTTTCGCCAACAAATCTGAAGCATCATGGCCAGGAAATCGCATCAAGGCATTCCCCGGATGTCGTTGATCAAGTTTACCGACCAGTGTTCCGATCTGGTTTTGTTCGATGATGCTGACAAATCGATTTCGGAGATTTGCAACACTTTTTCGTTCAGATTTTGCTTCCTGACTGAGGATTCGGCAAGCCTCTCCAAATCCCACAATCAATTCGGTTGGCATCGTGCCACCCCGTCGCCCACCCTGCTGTCCAGCACCAACAATCACAGGTTCTATGAAATCATTTAAGCCAGGCCCTGTGAGCAATGCACCCACGCCCTTTGGTCCGTAGAGTTTGTGCGAGGAAATCGTGGCAAAATCAATGTCCAGGTCAAGGAGGTCAATATCTGTAGCAAGCGGTGCTTGCGACAGATCAACGTGCAGTAAAGCCCTGTGATCTCTGCACATTTCCGAAATAGTGCCAAGATCCGCGATCGCACCATTTTCATTGTTCACACCAACGATTGATACAAGGGTTGTCGATGTGCAAAGCAATGTCTCGAGGCTCGCAGGATCAGGTGCACCACGGCCATTAAGTGCAATGTGTCGGACGGTCAGATCGCCCCTGAGAGCTTCTTGCAGTACTGATGCATGATCGGCTGCACCAATCAACACTCCGTTTTGCTCAGATTGTTCCCCAACTCTTTGCGCTCCGCAAAAAACCATGGCATTTGCTTCACTTGCGCCTGATGTGAAAATCACATCATCACCCTGAAGACCAAAGAGGTTTCCGACTTGCTGTGCGGCCCTCTTAATCGCTGCGGCAGCCTGCCATCCGAGGGAATGATCGGCTGAATGCGGATTGGCAAAAAGTGCCTCAGAGGCCTCTCGCATAACCGTCTGTACACGTCCATCAACGGGTGTTGAAGCCTG
>JAPOSK010000285.1 GCA_026709725.1 Paracoccaceae bacterium
TGAATCTTTGCCGGGAGTTCCGAGAACCGCCGATGGTGAATCTCATCTCTCGCAGGCAGTTTCAATCGCAGCTCATTCTTGATGAAGCGGTTGAAGGTGGACAGGCGCTGCAGGCCATCCACAACCACCATCCGCCCTTCCTCATCCTCGGCCATGTAGAATACCGGGAGCGGAATGCGCATGATCACCGACTCGATCAGTTTGCTCTGCTTCTCCTCATCCCAGATGAAGTCCCGCTGAAAATCCGGATCCATGACATAGGATGACTTGTCGATGCGCCGGATGACATCATGGATGGTTCGATTTTCCTGGCGGATGAGGAGATCGTCGAGCGGGTAGTCACCCCAACTCCCACCGGTTTCATCCAGACCTCCAATATCCTCTTCGCCCTGCGCATTCTGCCCGGAATCCGGCGGTGTGGCCATTGATGAACCGGCTTCTTCGGGATCATTGTCCGGGTCACCGTCAGCAATCGACAGCCGCCTCACTTCCTGTTCGGGGTCAGGCAGTCGTCCCCGAAGGCGGTCCTCGTACCAGCTTATCCAGCCCTCCCATCTGTCGTCAGCGGGCAACTCGTCCCTCAGGCTCGACCAGCCCCGGCTTGCCCATGCCGGAATGCCGTTCATCCAGAGCGGCGATGCGGCCATGGTCTCCAGGGCTGTCTGCAGACCCCCTTGTGCATCGATATGGGCACCGAGAAGAATGTCCTCATTGACCGCCTGCCAGAATTCGATGATGTGAGATGGCGGTTCGATATCCTCCTCGCCATCAGCGTCCGCGCTGAGATGAACCTCCCGATGACCGTTGGCCCCATCGATTGCCCAATGGGCTTTCCCTCCCACCGCAACAACCAAGTCCATCACCGTCTCGTCACTTGCCAGCCCACCCCGATGATCGGTCATGTCACTGGCCGCCTCGACCGCGCCCAGGATCACATCCATGGCACTGGCGGCGATGCCGGTTGCCGCCCTTTCCGACTCCAGGTCATGGATATGGCCATCCATATCCGGAATCGTCTCCATGACATCAATGACATCATTCTGAAGCTCGGTCTGAATCCCGTTCATGACACCCTGCGCAAGTCGGGCACTCTTCCTTGTTCCCTGCCGCAAGTCCTGAAATCGTTCTGGCCATGCTCCCGCAACAGTCAGGGCGGACAGAACATGGAAAGCGGGCAACACAACAGTGTCCAGCCGTGATGTCTCATCGGGATGCAGGACATCCCGCAGGAGTGGTGCCACCCGCAAGGCAATCCGTGCAGCCAATGCGCATCCGAACTCGACCGGCTTCCCCCTCAGGCACTCGGCCAGGTCATCCGGTCCCGCGACCTCGGGCGCCATCGGCTCTTTCTTGATTTTATCACAAAGTGCATCCATTCGGGCCACGCTTCGTTGCGATGCGAGCTGCTTCGCCAGATGAACCGATAGCAGCCCGATTGTCAGGATAGATGATTTCCGGAATTCACACAACACACCTGGATCGCTCGCATGGACATTCGCGAGTGAGTCAACCTTGAAACTCCCGCAGGTTGCGGCTAATGCTGGCTGGCCTTCTATGCAACTCTGGTCGGCATTGGGAATCCCCATGAAGCTCAAGTCGTTCAAGATACGAAACTATCGTGGAATCCTGGAGACAGAACTTGTTCTGAATGGGAATCCAGGGTCAATCTACACACTTGTTGGTCTGAATGAGAGCGGCAAAACCACAATACTCGAAGCTCTGAACAATTTCAGTCCAGATATGGATGGGATCCATGCGATGGCGCAGGAACCGCTATCATCCACCCCAATCGAGTCTCTGGCGCCAAAGAGGGAAAAGCATAATTTCAATGATGACATCACCATTGAAGCCAAAGTGCAGATGACCGGAGAGGAGGTTCAGAATCTTGCCAATGAGTGCAAATCGGAAGCTGGTTTCCAGATTGATGCTGATCAGTTCCCTCTGGAGTTTTCCGTTACACGAACCCACAGGTTTGGAAACTCCGATCACCAAGAGAGCATAACATGCCGGGACCTTTCTCCCCTCATCAAAAAAGGGAGAGCAAAAAAATTCTCGGAGGTGGATGAATCTTCTGAGGAATGGCAGGAAATTGTTCGTAAAATTGGGCACCTGTTTCCGAGGATTGTTTATTTCCCCACATTCCTTTTTGAGTTCCCCGAGCGCATTCAAGTCTCTGAGGGAGAGTCAGAAATTGAAGGCAATGAGCACTTCAGGCAGGTGATTGAAGATGCACCGGAATCACTGAATGACCCTTTGGATTTGCAGACACATATTGTCGATCGGGTTTTGAGAGTAGAACCTGACACGCCTTTCGTGCAATGGTTTCAGATTTGGATGCAGTCAGACGAGCGAGAGCAAGTTGATGCAGCCCTCATACGGCTATCGCAAAAGATATCATCGGAGGTATTTGGTCGCTGGCAGGAAGTTCTTGGATCGGATTTGAATAATAAGGAGTTGGTAATTGAGCATAGGACCGAAGACGGAGAAAACGGTGAGCGCATTGTCTATCTTATGTTCAAGGTCAAGGATGGATACTCATCATTCAAGATATCTGAACGATCACTGGGCTTCCGCTGGTTCTTTTGCTTCTTGCTGTTCACCCGGTTCTTCCGGGGCAACGAACGAGGGGGAAGCATTTTCCTTTTCGATGAACCCGCTTCCAATTTGCATAGCAAGGCACAGTCAAGAATTCTTGATTTACTTGAGGTTATTGCGGATGGGAAAAATGACATTATCTACAGCACGCACAGCCACCATCTCATTAATCCGTTGTGGCTTGAGACCACCTTCATCGTCGCAAATGGGGAACCGGCAGACACCTTGAAGGTGGCGGATCCTGAAACTGGCATGGAAGATGCAGATATCAAGGCCGTTCCCTACAGAACATTTGTCGGACAGCATGCCGAAAAGGGTCATTACTTCCAACCGATCCCGGACAGGCTTGATGTGGCACCATCGAAGCTGGAAGCGACGCACCGGGGCGTTTTCACCGAGGGAAAGTCGGATTTCTACATACTGAACTGGTACAAGAAGCACCACGAACCGGACTTGCCGCTGGACTTTGTCCCGATCGGTGGCGCGACCAATGGCAGCGCTCTCATGTCTTTGTATCTGGGCCTGTGCACCGATTTTGTGTTCCTGCTTGATGGAGACGGGGCGGGCGACCAGGCGAAATCCGGATACCTTGAAAATCTGCCAATTTCACAAGGCCATGTCGTGCAACTCCCTGAAATTCTGGGCGGGAAATTCAAAACCATCGAAAATGCGATTGGCCAAGACATGAGGGATGCGATTGGTGGGAAGCATGGCACGTCCCGCACAACAAAAAGACATATCCAGAGAGCTTTCTCTGAGGCCTTGTCGGGTTCAAATGACCTGCCTCCTGACGAATTGACAATTGGGAACCTGGAAACGTTATGCAATGCGCTGGAGAACAGGTTGAACGCGTAGGACTCAAATTGTGGCCTGTCGACAAACGCCTTGCCACTCAACCTTTTCGATGGTTATCTTGGCCCGGAATGCTTGCTGGGTGGCGGCATGCTGAAGGCAGGAGAAACAAAAGCCATGAAACTACTGGTCAATCTTGTACAGATCCCTGTCCTCCCTCCAACCGCCGGCGCCCCCCGCTTCCATGACGCCACGCGATCATCAGCGTCCCGGCTCCAGTGCCGGTCCAGCATGAAGGGATGAGTCGGGCCGCATGGGCCCATCATGGACACCGGGGTGCCCGATGGAGTCCGCCACCGCTGTGATGCACGCGCCAAGGGCGTTGAAGACGGCGGTCTTCAGCCGCCGCCGGGCCCGTGTCGAACCGGGTCCCTCCACCGCATTCATCCGGGAGGCCGGGGTCGGGGTGACGGGGACGGCCCCCGATGATCACCTTGGCATCACGCCGGGCCTGGATCTGCGTCTTCCCGTCCACCGGGAGCACCACGGCATGATCCGGCGACATCATGGAGAGCCCGGGACCCTCATGGTGGCGTGGCATCACGGGCCCCGGACCCTCGAGGACTCCGGGCCGAACCGGGGGTCACTCAAGACCCCCATGTCCGTCCGGTCGGGGTCCTGACCCCGGGGCCGCAGGCCATGCCACCATCGATCATGCCCCATCAGTCATGATCATCGGGGGCAGGATCCGGTGCGCGGTGGACACGGCCCCGTCCAGGGCGGCGGCCGCCAGGTCCCCCTCTCCCGTCAGATGACGGGGGTCCGGTGGCAGGGTTGGGGGGTGGGGGCGATAGGGCGCGATCGATGATGGCCCGGACCCGTGCCGATGGTGTGGGCGCCCGCGACCTATCAACGCAACACACCCAACGCCGCATCATCCCCCTGCATCCTGATGTCCTCCCCTGTCCTGATCGCCGGCACACGCCCCCGAGGGTCCGAACGCCCTGCCACAGCGTCTCCGTCCCGGGCAGCGGCTGACGCATCAAAGGGTGGAACCCGGTCAGACCGGCCGTGAGTACAACGAACCGCCCCTCCATCACCTCCATGGCGTCATCGCCCGGGCCGCATCGGGCGGGGCCCGGGACTTGAGGACGCCCCGCCTGGCCGCCAGCACAGAGGGGACCCGTGATCCCGTCCCTGCGGGCGGGCGCGCCGGCCCGCGTGCGCGCCCATCACGATGCCACCGGTGATGATCGGGGGGGAGGGGGCGCGGTCCCGGACCCCCCCAATGATCATGATGGGCGGTGATGGCACCGCCGGCGACGCCCATCCTGAGATCATCGGCCGCCCTGGCGTCATCATCTGTCGGGGATGGCGGTCCCCCTCCCTCTCATCCCATGGAGGCCTCTGTCATCGATGGGGCGGGTGCCCTGCCAGGGGGATCCGATCCGGGGGCATGGCGCGCCCCCTTCCTCCCATCCCGGGAAGGGCTCCATCGATGCAGAGGGGCGCCAGCGCAGCTCGTACCAGTGCAGGACGGTGGTTGCACAGCCCGGATCGGCAGGGCCCGGAAGGCGGCATGGATCGGTGCTGTTGCGAAACCATTTGGGAGATGGGGCGGCGTTTTCGCCGGACCGCTGACTGTGGCCCGGTGCGATGTTGGCAGACCACGCATGATCAGGGACTTGCAGATTCCCGGGTCCGCCATACGGGGATCACGCCCACGACAGAGAGGCCGGTCCGGCAAGATCATCGCTGATATCGCGGCCATTGCTTTCGATCTTGACCATTCCTGGCTGCTGCCACCAAATGGTCCCTTCGTGCGGATCATGTCTGGTTTGGTCTGTTTTTAGCCCTTGGAAGCAGGACAGCTTGTTGGCATACAACCGCCCCTTCATAAAGTCAGCTGCATATCCCTCGTTGTCAAAAAGCTTGCACAGGAAGAATATGTGGGGCCGTAGCACGGGGTTCATAAATCAGCCATCTCGTTCAATTGATTGAGAATCCAGTCGCGCAATTCAATCTGATAAACTTTCAGCACTTCGGCTTGACTTGTCCCGTTGTTGTAAGCCCCGGCAATCGTCATGCGGTTGAAGTCTTCATCGCTTTCAGCAAGGCTGTTGACATAATCGCCGCAGTGGCCGAATATCTCAAACTCTACCCTGCTCTCTATCGCCCCGGGATAATCTCTTTCCAATCTGTTCATCAAACACGGGCCATGTTCATATGGCGGTTCTTCAATCCACTCCTTAACTTAAGTTTTTTTAGATACCTTTTCTCCGAAGTCATTAAGGTTCAGGGGGCTGTGTGTCTTTGTTGTTCTCGGAAGGTGAAGGCCATCAATCCTGTTCTCCAGATTGTTGATCTTATCCTCAAGTTTGGGGATCTCCTTGGAAACGGCCAAGTCAACCCCCCCCCTTTTTCCAGGCACTGATCCTCCAAATAAGGACGCCAAATCCGATAAACAGGCCAACGTCCACAAGGAAATAGTAAGAGTATCCAGACATTATGCCTCCCAAGAGAACGGTCCTCTGATCGGACCTGATGAGATCTACCAATCAATCCGATAAACAGGCCAACGTTTCCCCGGGGCATGCCCACCGCCTGGACTGCCCTGGCAGTGCGGACCGCAAGCCTCACGCATTTGTATTTCCAGTGTGTTGGCGTCTTCATATGTCAGATCGCTCTTGATGGTTCTGTATGTGGCACGGGACGGGACAATCCCATCTTGTTTCAGCCTCTGAACGCGAGCGGAAACATCAGTTGCCATACCAATTCGACATCTCATGTGTCTCTCCTTTCATATGCTTAGTCACTGTCTTCTTCCGGGGGATTGTCCCGCCCTCTGTTGAAACGTCACCGAGCGGTGCCGCCTCATCTGCTGCATTTATGCGACGCCCCGCCCCTGTTCAAGCTGTGACATCCGACGGCGCCGCACCAGGGCCTCCCTGAGGATGGGGAGCCGCCTCCAGCCCCGGGACGCCGGAACCCCTTCCGGGCTTCAGGCATCCCCGCCGCCCTCCGGCGCAGGGCCATCCTCGCGTCCCCCATCCCATCCATCGCAGTCCGCCGCTTCACCCACCCCTTCCGATTGGGGCGGGTCCCGGGATGACGCCGTGCAGGGTTCGATGATGTCGGGACTGGCGGGCGACGGGCGCCCCTCCGGGGACGGACCCGGCCTGGTCAGGGTCAGGATCGCATCCGGCCCCCGGCGGGTGAGGGACGGGGGAGCGAGCGGGCACCATCAGGCGCCCCACGCATCATCATCAAGGGGCTCGAAACTGCGGGTGCGGGTGCGCAGGGCCGCCGCGGCCGCATCCGCATCCTCCATCGCCCCGGCATCCCCCGATCCGGAAAGAGAGGGCCTGGCGGACGCGCCTGTGATCCCCCGGCCCATGACCCTTGGGGCAGCCGACCGGTGATGGTGCGGGTCCCATTGATGGGAAGAGAGGGGATCTGGCAGCGCTGGATGGGGACATCCGCCCCCGGGGGGCGATGCGGTCCGGGCTGCGGCGCAGGACGGTGCTGAGGGCCTTCGCACCATCGACGATGAAGATCGGGAACGAAGCGTCTGGTGCCCGCGGGATCAGGGCCCCGCTCGATGGGGGTGTCGATGCGGGCCTGCACGGTGGCGGCGTTCGCCCCCCCCCCCAATCATCATGAAGGATGGGGGTGGCATCATGAAGGATGGGACACCGGGGGGATGCGTCCTGCCGTCTGTGTCGATACCGGTCGGAGATCATGATGGGGCACCGATCATCAGCAGGTCCTCCCAATTGATCATGAAGCCCAATTGATCATGAAGGATGGGGGTGGAGACCATCGATCTGCCCATCATTGTCAAACCCGTTGGCATCGTCAAACCCATTGGCGACGCGGTCCGGCCCTGAGAGATCACGGCCCATCATTGCATTGAAATCTCTGGCACTCGGCCAGCCGGGCCTCACTGAGGGCCCCGGCGCCGGGAGACGGCGGACTTCCCGGACG
>JAPOSK010000238.1:0-693 GCA_026709725.1 Paracoccaceae bacterium
CGCACCGTCGGAGTCCCGATCAACACCGTCACCAAAATCTTGGGAGGCTGGCGAAGTCTGCGCCACCCGTCATGGTGAAACAGCATTCGCATGTTACGCTTGTATTTCATCCACAATGTCTTTGTCCAGATCCATAAATCCATGTGATGAACGCCAGCGATGGCGGCCGGCTTGACCGACACGCTGCATGATATGGAGTGAATCGTGGGTCTGGTTGATGCCTGCATGCCGAAACCGCAGCATCCGAAAACCTGCAGGAGGCAGATTTCAGGGTGAGACAATACACACGACGGGCACGAGAGAAATGGCAGGGTTTTTGGAATCTGCCGACACCATCCCCTGCTCAATCAAACATCATGATAAACCGGTCCGTATGAACTTGGGTCGTGTATCGACATCCGATGATCAGACGCTTGTGAAGCCACCCTCAAGCATCATCAGGGCTCCATTGACCAGATCGGAGGCCGGTGAGGCCAGATAGAGGGCCATGTCGGCAACTTCCACGGGGTCGCCAAAACGGCCGAGGGGCGTGGCCGCGATCAGGGGGGCGGACTTTTCCGGCGGGCTCCAGATTTTCCTTCCCATCTCGGTCATGATGACCGTTGGGCAGATGGCATTGACCTGGATGTTGTGCGGAGCGAGTTCAACCATGAGCGATTTGGTGAGGGCCTTGAGACCGGCCTTGGAGGCGGC
>JAPOSK010000238.1:703-7362 GCA_026709725.1 Paracoccaceae bacterium
GCAGCATGATCGGGCAAGGCGATGACCCCGGTCTGCGAGGAAATATTGATGATCTTGCCAGCGCCCTTGGCGATCATGGCAGGGGCAAGCCCCCGGGCAAGGAGGAAGGGGGCCCGGAGATTGATCGCCATGGTGCGATCCCAGTCCTCGACTGCGGCCTCCAGCACGGGATCAACGAGTGCAACTCCAGCCGAGTTGACGAGAATGTGGATGCAGTCGTGGTGACCAAGGGCGGTTGCAACCAAGTCACGGCAGCCGTGCACGGAGGCGATATCGGCCTTGAGGGCGATGCAGTCCGGGCCGATCTCGTCGGCAAGTGCGGCCAGTCGGCTCTCGGAGCGTCCGCTGGCCAGAATGGTCGCTCCGGCATCAGCGAAGACCCGGGCGATTTCGGCTCCGATGCCCGATGACGCGCCTGTGATCAGCGCAACCCTGCCCGTGAGAGAAAACCGATCGGTCCAGGTCATGTGTCACTCCAGATTCGTATGATTGGCCCGCATGGCCTCCGGATCAAGCCCAATGCGGTCCTGGAGGGCCATGATCACAATCTCGAAGAAGAGGAATTCGGTTGCCTCGAAAAGCGATCCCATCGGCAGGACCGACCCGCCGCCGGCCTGATCATCAGCCATTGTCTGTGCCTTGAGATGGACAACATGATCGGCTGCTCTGGCCGCAAGTCCTTGCGGCTGTGCTGTAATGCAGAGAACCGCAGCACCCGCCTTGTGGGCGACCTTGATCAATCCCTGCACGGTGACAAAGGCTCCCGGACCGGCGCTGACAATGAGCAGGTCACCTTTCGCTACGGGCGGCGTTGTCATATCGCCCACGACATGGGCGTCAAGGCCAAGGTGAAAAAGACGCATGGCCAGCGATTTCATCATCAGGCCTTCGCGGCCAACCCCGTACAGGGCCAGCCTGCGTGCTTTCCTGATGGGCGCGATCATGGTCTCGAGCTGATCCGGCAAGGCTGCCCTGAGGACATTGCCGACTTCGGCCAGGGCCCTGTCGGCATTCTCGGTATGGTTCATGAGAGAGACATCTCCGTTTTACTGCGAACGATGCGCGGGACAACATCCCGGATTGCGGATGGCAGCAGGCCGGTCTCATGCAGAAAATCCAGGATGGTGTAGCGCCGTCGGATATAGAGAGCGGCATGGAGCGTGCGCGTCAGATGCGTCGCGGTCACCGCAATCGCCTCCGGATGGGTCGGTGCGCCTGCACTTTGCAGCATGGTTGTCATTTGCGTTGGAGAGAGAAGATGCCTGGCCAACCGGTCCCGCAGAGTGGACCATGTATCCCTGATCAGGTCGAGCCGTCTCGCCAGCGTTTTTCTGTCGGAGTGTTTGGCTGCCAGTTCTGCTCTGGCCCGTTCGGCAATCGCCGGTATCCTGATCACGGAGGCAAGGTGTTGCTGACGGGTTGCGAGATCCGGTGATGCCGCCAGGACCGATTCGCAATCCAGTTCTGTGAGATCCTGTTTGAGGAGCCAGTCATACAATGACAGTGTGATGACAGTGCCGACTGCAACAGCCGCCCCGTGTGCAATCTTGATCCCCTGTGGGGCCAACCCCTCCATCTCCCAGATGTGAGCGATCTGGTGGTCGGCACCGGAAGCAGGTCGCGATGTGACATGGGATTCCATGGCAAAGCCAACAGCCATGAGACCGGTGAAGAGTTGGGCAATCGCGGCTGTCTTGCCCGCTGCAACACCGACCGGATCGCTGAGCCAGCCCTTGAGATTGTTCTGCACCAGCGACCATGCGTAGGCATCAATTGGCTCAATGCCAAGTGCGTCAGCCAGGATCCAGTCAGCGCCGGCCGGAATCTTCCCGGCGAGGTCGCCATACCCCCAGGCATTCATCGTCAAGGGCGCACTGGCAAGAATCGCAATATCAGCAATCATGGCGATGGGGGGGCGGGTAGGTATGGTGATCTTGAATCCGCCCTGTTCAAGTGGCGCACCAGTGCTTACATATCCATCCATTGAGGCCGCTGTCGCCACGGAAACATAGTGCCGATCGGCCCTGAACGCCGCATATTTGACAAGATCATTCACAACGCCGGAACCGACGGCAATCGGCAACGCATCCGGGCTGGCCTGTAGAGCCTGGCAGATGCGGTCAGCCTGACTGACGGAAGCCCTCGGCGGCGGATCAGAAGGCAGAACCAGCGTCTCGACCCTGAGACCGGCCTGTGTGAGCGAGGCCGCGACCTGCTGGCCAGCGGCGGCGTAAGAGTTCGCATCACCAACAACAAGGGAACAGCTGGCGGGTGTCAGGCTCCTGATGAAATCCCCGACTCCGGCGAGGACACCCTCACCGATGCGAATTGCCCGGATGAGCACCGAGCGTTCAGTGCAGTGATGGAGGAATGTTGCGGGGTCCGCGACGCAAGAGGCCACGGGGCCCTGGTCAGATGCTGAGGGACTGGCCATGAGACCCAAACTGATGGACACGGTGGACCGGCAGAACCAGCGTGAGAGACTCTCCGGGCTGATGGTCATCCTCACCATCGGTCTTGACGACAATTTGGGATCCGCCCTCTGTGCGCGTGTAGAGATAGCTTTCTCCGCCAAGCTGTTCCTTGACCTCGATGGTTGCGCTCAACCCGGTCGCATCAGTCTCGATATGTTCGGGGATCTCAATATGCTCAGGGCGAATGCCAAGGCGGGCAGCGTCGGAATGGAGCGGGACAGCAGCTCCGATGTCGCTCGCTGCGTCAAAAATATTCATTGAGGGTGAACCGATGAATCCCGCGACAAACTCCGTTGCCGGATGGCTGTAGAGATCCATTGGGCTGCCAATCTGTTCAATCCGGCCCTCGTTGAGCACAACGATTCGGTCAGCCATTGTCATCGCCTCGACCTGATCGTGAGTCACATAGATCATGGTCGCTCCAAGTTCCTTGTGCAGGGATTCGAGTTCAATCCGCATCTGAACCCTGAGTTTGGCATCCAGATTTGAGAGGGGCTCATCAAAGAGGAAGACCTTGGGGTGCTTGACGATCGAACGGCCAATGGCAACCCGCTGACGCTGGCCCCCTGAGAGCTGCGCCGGTTTCCGGTCAAGCAGATCGGACAGCTGCAGGATACGTGCAGCATCCTCAACCCGCCTGGCTCGCTCATCGGCAGGAACACGGTTGACCTTCATGCCGAATTCGATGTTGGCGCGAACGGTCATGTGCGGATAGAGTGCATAGGACTGAAAGACCATGGTCAGATCACGGTCGACGGGTGGCAAGTGCGTCACATCGGTCCTGTCGATCATGATCGTGCCGCGGTTGACATCCTCAAGACCCGCAATGCAGCGCAGCAGCGTCGATTTGCCGCAACCCGACGGCCCGACAAAGACCACAAAAGACCCGTGCTCGACCTCAAGGGAAACCTCGTGGAGGGCGCAGAGGGATCCGTAGTACTTGTCCACGCCTGTCAATTGGACCGTCGCCACCCTGTCTTCCCTCCTGATTGCCAACCCTGCTCAAGGTCAGACAAAAACCTGTTGACACCTGCGGACTGTATTACATATATATCGTCGGGGAAACAAATGTATTTTACAACCGTTCAGGAGGACATAATGAATTTGAAATCCCTTTTGATTGCATTGGCACTGGCATCCACCCTGGCGACAGGTGCGCTTGCCGATGGCCACTGGAGCCTGAAGAAGGCCGCCGAACCCTATGCCGGGACAACGATTGATGTCGTGTTCCTGCTCCGTCCGGGCTACGAGGCCATTGAAGCGATGTTGCCGGCCTTCGAGGCTGAAACCGGCATCACGGTCAACATCATCAAGCACCCTTACGAAAATGCCCTTGGTGAGCAGGTTCGCGATTTTGTCGCCGGGGGCGATCTGGACATCGCCCTGATTGATCTGGTCTGGATTGGCAACTTTGCCGAGAATGAATGGATTCTGCCCATTGACGAATTCACGTCAAACCCGGACCTCGCTGATCCCGATCTCGACATTGATGATTTCTTTCCACTGGTCCTCAACGCCTTTGGCGGCTGGAATGATGTCATCTACGGCTTGCCGTTCGACAACTACTCCGGTCTGCTCTTCTACAACCGCTGCATGCTTGAGGAGGCAGGATTCGATGGTCCGCCGGAAACCTGGGAGGAGCTGAAGGATGTCTATGGCCCCGCCTTGACCGGGGATGGGAAATATGCCTTCGCACTGCAGTCAAAGCGGAATGAAACCCAATCGGCAGACAGTTTTGCCCGTGTTATCTGGCCCTTCGGTGGTTCATTCCTTGATGAGAACTTCCGCTCCAACCTGCTCAGCGCGGAAAGTCAGGCCGGTCTCAAGTTCCGGCAGGACCTGATGCAGTACATGCCGGATGGCATCGTCGCCTATGACCATGCTGAGGTTGTCAACGCCTTTGCACAGGGCGATGTAGCCATGATTACCGAGTGGTCAGCGTTCTACTCGACCGTGGTCAGCCCCGAGACCTCCAAAGTCGCGGACTGTGTCGAGATCGCCCCGGAACCGAAAGGTCCCGCGGGTCGCAAACCTGCGCTCGGCGGTTTCTCGCTCGCGGTCGCCGCACAGGCCGATGACGACGAGCGGGCCGCAGCCTGGCTGTTCATCCAGTGGGCAACCTCCAAGGCCAACGCCGTCGAATACCTTGAGCGTGGGGGGGTCCCCGCCCGCAAATCAGCCTATGCCGATATGTCACTGGCGGAGACCTACAAGTTCATTCCGGCACTGGTTGAGTCGTGGCAGGACGGCGTTCCCGAGTTCCGTCCGCGGTTTGCCGAATGGCCGGTCCTGACTGAAATCGTGCAGGAATGGGGATCCAAGATGATGCTTGGTGAAGTGAGCACGGAAGAAGGTGCGCGGATTCTCGGCGAACAGATGGAAGCTGTTCTTGAGGAAGCCGGTTACTACAACGGCGAAAAGCCACTGGTGCAGTAAACACGATTCCACCGGGGCCGTTGCAGACGGCCCCGGACCTTCAACCGGGCCCGAATTGAGAGGTCGGCATGGCGCATGGCAAAGTCTCGCGGCGGACGCTCTTTGCCTTTCTCAGCCCCGCTGTCCTTGGACTTGCACTTGTTGGCATCGTCCCCCTGCTCTATGCCCTGTGGACCAGCCTGCATTTTTTCAATCTCACCAAGCTGAGGAAGGTCAAGTTCATCGGCCTTGAGAACTACGGCAGTGTCCTGACGGACCCTGTCTTCTGGGAGGCTATGGGGCGCACCTTTTTTCTTCTTGGCACCGCCCTTCCGATCCAGATTGCTCTCGGGCTTGTCATCGCCCTCGTTCTTCACCAGCCGGGTCTTTCCCTGCTCAAGACATTGACCCGTCTGAGTCTGGTCCTGCCGATGGCGACAACCTACGCTGTTGTTGGTCTGCTTGGACAGGTCATGTTCAACCAGAAATTCGGAGTCGTGAACCAGCTGCTCGGCGGCGCCGACATCAACTGGATTGGTGATCCGACCAATGCGTTCATCATGATCATCTTCTGGGATGTCTGGCAGTGGACGCCATTTGTCGCGCTGGTCATGCTGGCCGGACTGGCCATGGTGCCCGGTGAAATCGAGGAGGCTGCCCAGCTTGAAACCAAAAACTGGTGGACGGTGCTGCGCTATGTCCAGCTGCCCTTCCTCGTCCCCGGGCTGGTAGCGGTCCTCATCCTCCGCACAGCCGATACGCTCAAACTCTTTGATATGGTGTTTACCCTCACCCGGGGAGGTCCGGGGGCCTCAACCGAATTTATCTCCCTGATGATCCAGCGCGTCGGCTTCCGTGGTTTCGACCAGGGTCTGGCCTCAGCGCAGGCCATCATCCTGCTGATCATCACCATCATCCTGGCACAAATCTATATCCGGGTCTTCTACAAGGAGGTTTAGGATGGCTGTTCGGGTGCGCAGACCGCTCTGGATCCAGGTGATGATCCTGATGGCCGTCCTCCTCCTGTGTGTCTTTCCGTTCTACTGGATGGTAACCACGTCTCTGAAGTCGCATATCGTCGCCCTTGAAGCGCCACCGGCATGGATCTTCACACCCACACTTGAGAACTATCAGGAAGCACTCTTCAGGGACGGTGTCCTGCAGACACTGGCCAACTCGCTCATTATTGCAGTCTGCACCACCGCCCTTGCCCTCGCGCTTGGTGTTCCCGCCGCCTTTGCGCTGGCGCGGTTTGAGTTCCGGGGCAAAAAGGACCTCTGGTTCTGGTTCATCACCAACAGAATGATCTCGCCCATCGTTCTGGCCCTCCCCTTTTTTCTGCTCGCTCGTCTCCTGGGGATACTGGACAAGCACATCACCCTGATTCTGATCTACCTGACCTTCAACCTGCCCATCGTCATCTGGATCGTCACCGACCAGTTCCGCAGCATCCCCTTCGATCTTGATGAGGCGGCTCTGATGGAGGGGGCATCGCAGTTCCGGATCATGTCTTCCATCTGCCTGCCACTGGCCGCGCCCGGTGTTGCGGTGTCAGCCATTTTCTCATTCATCTTCTCGTGGAATGAGTTGATGTTCGGCCTCGTTCTGACCCGGAATGATGCCAAGACCGCCCCGGCGATGGCCGTGTCGTTCATGGAGGGATACAACCTTCCCTACGGCAAGATCATGGCAACATCGACCCTGATTGTCATCCCGAAACTTCCAATATCACTGACCAAGTCTTGATACTTGCGTTGTAACTTGCTCACC
>JAPOSK010000434.1 GCA_026709725.1 Paracoccaceae bacterium
CGCTGCGGGTCAGTGCGCATCAAGGAGGTCATCCTTTGAGGAGGGAACGGGCCATCCTGAGAATGCTGTCGGGACCGAGTCCAGACCGGGCGATCTGCCTTGCAGGCGCATCCTGATCAAGAAACGCATCCGACATGTACAATGATCGAAAGCGCAGAGTGCCATCAAGCAGATCCTGATCCTGCAGGACATGGAGTACCTGAGCTGCAAAGCCGCCGATTGAACCCTCCTCAATCGTCAGAATGGCTTTGTGGTTGTCAGCCAGGCTTTTGATCAATTCGACGTCAACCGGTTTGGCAAATCGGGCATCGGCAACGGTAATCGACATCCCGTCCCCGGCCAATTCCTTCCGGACCGCGAGGCAATCGTGCAGGCGTGAGCCGTAGCTGAGGATGGCAAGATCAGACCCCTCGGCAATGATACGTCCCTTGCCAATCGGCAGGATCTCACCTGCATCAGGGAGTGCGGCACCAGTGCCTGCTCCGCGTGGATAGCGGAATGCGATCGGCCCTTCTTGGTGTGCTGCGGCCGTTGTGACCATGTGGACGAGCTCCGCTTCATCAGCTGCAGCCATGAGTGTCATGTTGGGCAGACAGGCGAGATAGGCGATATCAAATGCACCACAGTGCGTCTGGCCGTCAGCTCCAACAAATCCGGCCCGGTCCAGTGCAAATCGGACCGGTAGGTTCTGGATAGCCACATCATGAACAATCTGGTCGAAGGCCCTTTGCAGAAAGGTCGAATAGATTGCGGCAAAAGGGCGCATGCCTGCAGCAGCAAGTCCGGCGGCAAATGTCACGGCATGCTGCTCTGCAAGGCCGACATCGAAGGTTCTGTCCGGAAATTCTGCCCCAAACCGATCAAGACCCGTTCCCGAAGGCATGGCAGCGGTGATGGCGACAATCGAGTCGTCCTTTCGGGCTTCCCTGATCAGAGAATCAGCGAAGACTCTCGTGTAGCTCGGTGGCCCACCGCTGCTCTTGTTGAGTTCGCCGGTTTCCGGATTGAAAGTCCCGACACCATGATATCGATCATCTGACCGTTCGGCTGGAACGAAGCCCTTTCCCTTTTCGGTTACAACATGCACGAGAACAGGTCCACGATGCCACCCGTCCCGGAGATTGCGAAGGATGGGGATAATGGATTTCATGTCGTGACCATTGCATGGACCAACATAGTAGAAACCGAGTTCCTCGAAGATATTGCCCCCGGACAACAATTTATGAACCGCGCCATCAGCCCGATCAGCAACCATTTGGAGCGATTGGGGGAGACGCTCGGTGAAACTGCTGCTGAGGTCGATGAGGGCTCGCATGGAGTTCGAGCTGACCAGCTGAGGGAGGTATTTTGACAGCGCACCCACCGGGGGAGCGATGGACATGACATTGTCATTGAGAATAACAATCAGGTCACTCGGGAATGAGCCAGCGTTGTTCATGGCTTCATAAGCCATGCCGCCAGTCATGGCACCGTCACCAATGACGGCAATAACCCGATGGCTTTCCCTGCGAAGATCCCTTGCGATGGAAAATCCCAACCCGGCTGAGATTGATGTGGATGCATGCGCTGCACCAAACGGGTCGTATTCGCTTTCCGACCGTTTGGTGAAGCCGGACAGACCATCACCCTGACGCAGGGTACGAATCCGATCACGTCGTCCAGTCAGGATCTTGTGACCGTACACCTGATGACCAACATCCCAGATGATCTTGTCCGCGGGCGGTTCAAACACGCTGTGCAGCGCAACCGTCAGCTCAACAACACCGAGACTGGCACCAAGATGACCGCCCGTCACCGACACTGTATCAATGATTTCCGCACGGAGTTCATCAGCGATCTGTTCCAGTTGACTTACACTGTAGTTGCGCAAATCACGAGGGATCTTGATGCGGTCGAGAAGCGGTGTCGAGATTCCGGTCATATGACGGCTCCATCATCAGTCTCCGTGCAAAATTGCACCCCTTTACTGTCGGAACTGGATTATAACAAATAATTTACCATTTGAAAATCATCACGCAAGGTTCACAAAACCGGCATTGTTTTGTATGCATCTGGACATGTCGCAGGCAGTAGGACAGGCCAGAGTTTAGATCTTGACACAAATATGTGCCGGAATTGATGTTGGTGGTGGAAGTGCCAAAATCGGGCTGGTGTCGGGCGACGGGGATCTTGTCCGTCAGACGATCATAACGTTGCCGTCCGTTACGACACCCGATGCCGTGGTTGACGTCTACATGGAACCGATCACGAACTGGTTGGCGGCCGATCAAACGCTTGAATTGTCTGCCGTCGGCATCGGAGTTCCGGGTCATGTGATAAAGGGGAACACGGAAGTGTATCTGTGTAATATTTCCCTGCTTGATAACTTTCCCATCGTCGAGCATGTCAGCAGCACCCTCGGTGTGCCTGTGACCATGGAGAATGATGCCACTTATGCCGGTCTTGGTGAGTTTCTGCATGGTGCAGGGCAGGGCTCCGAACGCTTCATGATGGCCACACTCGGAACCGGTATCGGGATTGTGTACATCGAAAACGGAACCATTATCAAGACATCCAATGGCACCATTGGTGATGGCGGACATATGATTGTTGATCGGAATTTCCGCCACACCTGCCGCAAGGGGTGCTGGGGATGCATTGAATCGGTCGCATCCGGTCTTGCCATGACGCGTGACGCCAGGGAGTTTGCCACACTGCGCCCCGGGGGTGCACTCGGACAGGTCATGTCCAGCGAAAACCGGGATCCGACGGTACGGGATATTTTTGATGGCGCCGCAGACAACGATCCCGACTGTATCAAGATACTTGATGAGACCGCCTGCTGGCTTGGTATGTGGTCTGCCTCCATGGTGCACATCTTCAATCCTGACCGTGTCGTCTTTGGTGGCGGCTGGAGTGCATCCGGTCAGAGCTTCATTGATACGATCTTCTCATATGCCAGCCGATGCGGCATTGGATATTACTACAATCGGTTGCGCTACATTCCGGCAACACTTGGCAACAACGCAGGCATCATCGGTGCAGCCTCCGACGCCTTTCGCAAATTCTGCTCATGAGTGATCCTGCCCGGTCTCATTCATTGTGATCGGCACCGGCCTTTTGGTGCAGACCTGTTTTCACCTGGAGCGGTTTCCATGCCCGGCCTGAAGCAGGGCCGAGGTCAAGCGGCAACGGGGGAGTCACTGCAGAGCATTCTGAATCCGGCACAATCAGTTGTGGTTCAGACCAATTGCATGCCTTCTGTGCAGTCGGTCTTTCCCGGTGCTTTCGAGCTTGATGATTTCGTCTTTGTCCATGTCCGGTGAAACCCGCTGGAGAATTGAAAATTGGAAGTCTGCCGGGCCCTGCTCTCGAAGTGACCGATTATTGCCATGACCGGTCTCCGAATCATTGCGCCATCGACCGGGGGATGCTGTCGCTGCCGCAAGCGGCTCCAACGTGGCACTTTTCGTCTGACCGGTCAAAAATCAGATAAATGCCACGCCATTGTGACAGGGACGATGCCCGGGAGGATGGCAATGTCTGCAACCCGGTCCATGACAGGACCGGTTGGTTCCATGGCGGCATTTGTTCACTGAACATGTTTTCTGCCAGAATCGCCCGGATCGGATATTGCGGTGTTTCGTGATCAGCCCGGCGATACCAGGCCCGCTCTCCGGCATCTGCATCGATGCGTGCGCTCACCACCGCACTTTTTGTGAAATGGCCCCTTCTTCGTTGTTGCCGGTCTGTTCGTGCAGCTAGTGCAGATCAAATCGGAGACCTGGTCCCGTGAATCAATCGTCCTGACAGATTGTCGGGCATGCCGACATCTGATCTTGATGTGCATTCGACACGAAGACAGCGTATTTGGCCCTGATCGGGATTGGCATGGTGCATGTCAGGAACGGTTTCGAATGGGCAGGGCCAGCAGGGAGGTTGGTGTGGCAATTGAATATCTGAAGACGGGTATTGACACGAAAACGCAGGCGACGATCGATGCTGAGGTATCCGCAACTGTAAGCCGTATGCTTGATGATATCGCAAGACGCGGTGAGGATGCTGTTCGGGCCTATTCACAAAGGCTTGATCATTACAATCCGTCGGAGTTCCGCCTGTCCGATGATGCAATCGAGAAGATGATCGCCACACTGTCTGACCAGGAGCGTCATGACATCATCTATGCCCAGAAACGGGTGCGGGTTTTTGCCGAGGCCCAAAGGGAGGCCTTGCGGGATATCGAGGTTGAGGTTCTCCCCGGTGTTGTGCTTGGTCATCGCCTGGTACCGGTTCAGCGCGTCGGATGTTATGTGCCCGGCGGCAAGTATCCGATGGTCGCTGCTGCACATATGTCTGTGGTGACTGCAGCTGTTGCCGGTGTGCCGCAGATTCTGGCCGCAACGCCACCCTACAGGGGCAAGCCATTCCCGGCGGTCATTGCCGCCATGCATTATGGTGGAGCCCACGAAGTCTATGTCGTTGGCGGTGTTCAGGCGCTCGGCATGCTGGCACTCGGCACTGCGAGTGTCGATCAGGTCGATATGATTGTTGGTCCGGGCAATGTCTATGTCGCAGAAGCCAAGCGGCAGCTTTTTGGTCGCGTGGGGATTGATTTGCTGGCGGGTCCGACCGAAACGCTGATCATTGCTGATGAGGTGGTTGATGCCGAGATGTGTGCCACAGACCTGCTGGGTCAGGCTGAACACGGAATGAATTCCCCCGCGGTTCTGGTTACCAACAGCCGACATCTTGCCGAGGAGACCCTGGTGGAAATCAAGCGTCTGCTCACGATTTTGCCGACATCCGGGCTGGCCGAGGCAAGCTGGAATGACTATGGGCAGGTGATTGTCTGCGAGACCTATGATGAGATGCTGGATGTTGCCAACACGCTGGCATCCGAGCATGTTCAGGTCATGACTGCACGTGATGACTGGTTTCTTGACAACCTCACCGCCTATGGCGCGCTTTTCCTTGGACCGCGAACGCATGTTGCCAATGGCGACAAGGTGATCGGGACCAATCATACGCTGCCAACGCGGCGTGCCGGTCGCTATACGGGCGGTCTTTGGGTGGGGTCCTTTCTCAAAACGCACAGCTATCAGCGGATCCTGACTGATGAAGCAGCCAGCGAAATCAGCAGCTATTGCTCCCGACTTTCAATGCTGGAGGGGTTCGTCGGCCATGCCGAACAGGCCAACATCCGTCTCCGCCGCTATGGGCGTCGCAATATCCCGTATGGATCAGCCGCAGAACCTGTCGGGCAGTAACAATGCGGGCGAGAGGGCGGACCATGCACGGCCTTGTCCTGCCGGCGAAACACCGCTCGGGGGTGACCGATTTCAGAGCGGCCAGAAATGGGGAATCAGTGCACTGGCCAGGAGACCGATGGACAGGTTGAGGGGAGCACCAATGCGAAAGAAATCACGAAACGTGTAGCCGCCGGGCCCGTAGACCAGCGTGTTGGTCTGGTAGCCGATGGGTGTCGCAAAACTCGCTGAAGCGGAAATCATCACCGCAACGACAAGCCCGCGCGGGTCGACACCGAGGCTCGTTGCGAGACCGATGGCAATCGGCGTCACGATGACAGCCACGGCGTTGTTTGAAACAAGTTCTGTCAGAATCGATGTCAGGAGATAGACCGACCAGACCAGGAGAAAGGGTGACAGTGACAGCATGGAGGGGGCGAGGGCATTGGTCAGGACTGTCACCAGTCCGACTTCTTCCATGGCCGTTCCAACAGCAAGCATGGACCAGATCAGCACCAGGAGACGGGCATCGGCAAAGTCAAAGGCCTCATTCGAGTCAATGCAGCGACACAGCAGAACTGCGGCAACGGCAAGGATCACCAGCAATTCGATGGGGGCAATGCCAAGACCGGCCAGCACGATAACGCCGAGGAGAGCCAGGATGGCAGTGGGGGCCTTGTCGCGGCGATAGGGTTTGGTTGACAGTTCGGAAATCTCGACCAGATTGAACTCCTCAGCCATACGATGGATATCCTGGGGATTGCCCTCAAGGAGAAGGGTGTCGCCAACCTTGAGACGAATGGCAGAAAAATCGGTGAGGACCTTGGCCATGGGTCGATGCATGGCGATGACGAACACATTGAACTGGCGATGAAAATCCAGATCACCAAGTGACTTGCCAATCATGTGACAACCCGGCGAAATCAGGGCTTCGAGTGTGACCGAAAGCCGCGACGAAACCCTGCTCATGGCCTGGCTGTCCTCGGCGTCCGGACGGTCAAGGCCACTGCGCCGCATGATCTCGTTCAACTCTGATGCCCGGGTCCGGATGACGAGCCGGTCACCGGCCTTAAGAACAAGCTCTTGCAATTGGTCTGCCAGTGATGAGGTTCCCCGGATGACGTCAACGACCCGGATATCCCGGTGGCCGAAGAGTGGGATTTCGGAGAGGGAATGATCGATATACCTGCTGTTTGCCGGGAGGATCATTTCGGTGAAGAAACGCATGGTGCTGCGGTCACGCAGCATTTCGGAGATCGCTTCCCGGTCAGGGAGGAGGCGGGGGGCAAGAAGGGTGATGTAAGCCAGGCCGTAAAGGACCAGGATGACAGCAAGCGGGGTGATTTCGAAGAGCGTGAATGGCTCAAGGCCATGGCCGGTTGCCACACCATTCACAAGAAGATTTGTTGATGTGCCAATCAGAGTGCATGTGCCGCCGAGTATTGAGATGTAGGAGAGCGGGATGAGAAGGTGTGAGGCTGTCCGGCCAATTGATTTGGCCATCTGCATCACAACCGGGATCATCAGGACCACCACAGGTGTGTTGTTCATGAAGGCGGATGCAATGATGACAAGGCCAGCCATTCCGGCCAATGTGAGGACAGGATGGCGACCTCCCTGCAGCGTGGCAAGATTGGTCAGATTGGAAAGGGCGCCCGTGCGAATAAGGGCTCCGGTCAGGATGAACATGGCAGCGATTGTCCACGGTGCGGGGTTTGCAAAGACCGTGAATGCTGCATCAATGGAAAGAGCACCTGAGACAAGCAGGAGAGATGCCCCGGCCAGAGCGACAACCTCAATGGGGTAGATCTCCCAGATGAACAGGGCAAACATGCCGACAATAACGGCAAAAACAATGAATATATCAATTTGTTGCAGTAAATCTTGCATAGCAGTTCCCGGAGATCAACATAGCAGAATCCATTGACAGAACCAAGACAGTCAACCACACACCTGAATATGAATGGCTTGAAAATTCGAGCGCAATCCTTACATCTAGAAAAGGTTGAATACCATTATTCATGCAATGTTGTTCGACCAGGGATGTTCACTAAACAGAAAGATTGGTGATGACAGAGCAGCAGCAACGGGCAGAACGATTGAATG
>JAPOSK010000321.1:0-3336 GCA_026709725.1 Paracoccaceae bacterium
ACCAGGACCAGCTGGCCGACGCGATCAACGATGGCAGCATTGATGTCGCCATCATCAGTCTTGCGGAGATCACAAACCGGAATGCGTCCGATGCCTTTTGCCCGCGACTCCTGCTTGCCAGGAACAATTCCGAACGCTATCCCAATCTGCGGACGACAGATCGGATCGGGATCCCGGTGAGTCTGTCGCGGTTTGCCGGATATGTGACATCTCCCCACCAGGATCAGGAGATCAATTCGGTATTGGGTCGTGCTCTGGCTGATTCAATGCGGACGGCAGCCTATGGTGAATTTCTTGCACAAATGGGGCTCGATCAGGATTCCGTTGCGGGAGCTGAAGAGTGGCGCAGTGAGTTCGATGCGATGATCGATACGCTCAAACCCGTTCTGTCTGCGGGCAAACCCACCGCAGGTGAACAGATCGCATTCCGGGAACAGGCATCGTCGCCATCGGTGTCAGGGCTGCGTCCGGATCAGCGGAATCAGTGCGCTGTCAGCAGTCAAGCTCAACCCAGATCGGCACATGATCGGAGGGTTTTTCGAGACCACGGATATCCCGGTCAATCCGGCAGTCGGACAGGAGATCCGCACCCTGGGGCGACAGCAGGATGTGGTCGATGCGGATGCCCTCATCCCGCTGCCATCCACCGCCCTGATAGTCCCAGAATGTGTAGTGTCCAGGTGTGGGTGTCATCACACGAAACGCATCGGTGAAACCAAGATTGACCATCCGTCGCCAGCGGGCAAGAGTCTCGGGATGGAAGAGGGCATCCCCGCGCCATTTCTCCGGAAGTGCTGCATCTCTGCCGTGGGGGATGACATTGAAGTCGCCGGCGACCACCGCCGGGGTCTCCATCCGGAGCAGGTCAACAAGTCGGTTGCCCATGCGGTCCATCCAGGCGAGTTTGTAGGGGAATTTTTCGCTGTCGACCGGGTTCCCGTTGGGCAGGTAGAGACAGCAGAGATGGATTGGTGCTGGCGCGTCAAGGACAGCCTCAAGCCAGCGGGCCTGGGTATCAGCCTCATCACCGGCTAGGCCACGGGTGATATCGACAAGGGGATATTTTGACAGAATCGCAACACCGTTGAAACTTTTCTGGCCATGGGTGACGACTGTGTAGCCGAGATCCTCAATCCCTGAAGCGGGGAATGCCGCATCAATGCACTTGATCTCCTGGAGAAGGGCCACATCGGGCCTGCTTTCGACCAGCCAGTCAATGAGACGGGGCAGACGGGCCCGAATGCCATTGATATTGAAGGTCGCGATTTTCACACCAGGACAACCAATGCGTCAGATCGAAAAGCTCAGCGAGCAGCCGCATGTTGATTTGGCATTGGGGTTGTTGACGACAAACCTGGCCCCGATCAACTCCTCGCTGAAATCAATGACGGCATTTTCAAGGAATGGCATTGACACGCTGTCAATCAGGACAGCCTGATCGTTCTTTCTGAGAACCGTGTCGTCATCCGTCGGGTCGTCAAACGTAATCTCGTACTGAAAACCGGAGCAGCCGCCACCCTTGACCGCCACCCGCAGACAGCGGAGGGTATCCCGGTCCGCATTGATTTCAGCAAGGCGTTCAAAGGCCCGCTCGGATACGACCGGAGGGATTACAAGGGACATCACATTCACCATTGCCTGACTTCAATAATGGTGTCACCGGAAGTATAGTGCAGATGCTGTTGTGCAACAAGGCGGGTGAGGCAACAATTGAATCACATCCCAACCGGGCGGATGCCATACGCAGCGTATGACAGGCAATCGGCAAAACGTGCCCATGCGGAAGACCCGCCGGAGGATCGGACACCATTCCAGCAGGACTGCGATCGTGTTGTGCACACCACCGCCTTCCGGCGGCTGATGCACAAGACGCAGGTCTACTACTCGCCTGACAGCGATCATGTCCGGACACGCCTGACCCACACAATCGAGGTCTCCCGGGCCGCACGGTCTGTTGCAACCCAGCTCGGTCTCAATCCCGAACTGGCTGAATGCATTGCACTGGCACATGATCTTGGCCATCCACCCTTTGGACATGCAGGCGAAGCGACACTGAACAGACTGATGAAGGGGCATGGAGGGTTCGAGCACAACGCCCAGGCCCTTCGGATCGTAACCAACCTCTCCCGCACCTACCCGGATTTCGATGGCCTCAACCTTTGCCTTGGGTCGCTCGAGGGAATTGCCAAGCACAACGGACCGATACATCAGCCACCCTCGGCTGATGTGGCCCGCATCCTGCAGCAAAACGGAATCGGGCATGCCGGATATCCAAGCGCCGAAGCCCAGGTTGCGGCTCTCGCGGATGACATCGCCTACAACTGCCACGATCTGCAGGATGCCCTGCGAACGAAACTCCTGACGCTTGAGGATGTGTCCTCGCTCCCGATCATCGGGCCCCGCTACCGGGCTCTTCAGGCATCCATGCCGAAACTGGATTCGCATCGCATGATGCATGCACTCGTCCGGACCCTGTTTGGCACCCTGATGGATGATCTTGTCGCGGGGTCGGCAGCGATTCTGGCCCGGCTTGCTCCAGGATCAATCGAAGACATTCGGCAATACGATCAGGGCGTTATTGCGTTTACTGGCGAGACCGAGGAAGATCTGAATGCGATCCGGTCGTTTCTCGCCGAGCATATGTACAACACACCGGAGATGGATCTGTATCGTGGGAAGATCAGCAGGTTGCTGACCATAATCTTTGAACATTACACAGCTGATCCCGATGTGCTTCCCGAACACTGGCGTGCGCGCCTTGGCACAAGACCGGACTCCTCGCTCCTCGCCCGAACGGTTGCGGATTATATTTCGGGCATGACCGACAATTTTGCCATCATGACATTTGCGGACATCATGGGCCTTGCCGGAAATGTGTCATTGATGACACTGCCGTTGCACGGTTGAAGGCATGTGGGTCAGGCTCTTCCCATTCCTACCCTGGGGGTGTGATCCCCGTATGGCTGACCCGGAAATCTGCAAGTCCCTGATAATAGCTGATCTGCCAAAATCGCATTGAGCCCCAATCAGCGATCCGGCGATGCATCGGCCCCATTTCCCGAATTATTTTGCAGCAGCACCGATCCGTGTCACCTCCCGGGCCCGTGCCAACCAGCTCCGCCTGGCCGTGTGGCCTGATTCAGTCGAATCGGGCCAGGATCCGGGGAGCGTCGGGAGATGTCATGAAAAGTCCGCCATACGAGATTCACTCCCGATGAGCAGGGTCGGGCTTGAATTTCGACTGAAATTCGGCGTATAGGAACGCCAGCGACAGGCAGGGCACCATGCAGATATACAACACATGCCGATCAGTGGTGGTCAGGGCGCTTGAAGACA
>JAPOSK010000321.1:3346-7326 GCA_026709725.1 Paracoccaceae bacterium
GGCTCGCGGAGACTCTGGCAAAGCTCACGGTTGAGCGGCCCCGGGACAGGGCGCATGGCGAGATTTCGACCAATGCCGCGATTCTTTGTGCCAGAGCTGCGAAGATGGCACCGCGTGATCTTGCATCAGCCCTTGTTGACCGATTGCAGGGGAATGAGATCATTGCCCGGGCTGATGTTGCGGGTCCCGGGTTTGTCAATCTGGTCCTGACACCTGAAGTCTGGAACGGCGTCATTACAACTGCACTGGAAGAGCGCCGGAATTTTGGGCGCCATTTCTTTGGTGACGGGCGACATGTTCTCATTGAATTTGTCTCTGCAAATCCAACGGGTCCGCTGCATGTCGGCCATGCGCGCGGTGCAGCATTCGGGGATGCGCTTGCACGCCTTCTTGAATTCACCGGCTACCGGGTGACGCGGGAATACTATGTCAATGACGCAGGGGCGCAGATCGACACCCTGGCGCGTTCGGCCTATCTTCGCTACCTTGAGGCCCACGGAAGACATGTCGAGTTCGGGGAAGATTCGTACTGTGGCGGCTATCTGAAATCCGTCGGTGCGGATCTCCGGGAGGTGTATGGAGACCGGTTCGTTGATGCCCCGGAGGCTGAATGGATGGATGCTGTCCGGCAGGACACAGTGCATGCGATGATGGCGGTGATCGGCAGGGATCTTGCCTCCCTCTCGATTGAAATGGACAACTTTGTTCATGAGTCATCGCTTGTGGCCGGCACGCGGATTGATGATGCCATTGAGGCGCTCCGCAACAGGGGCCTGATTTACCGGGGTCAGCTCGCACCACCCAAAGGCAAACGGTCCAAGCAGTGGGAGTCGCGCGAACAATGGCTCTTCAGGTCCACATCATACGGCGATGACATTGATCGACCGATCATGAAGACGGATGGTGAATGGACATATTTTGCTCCCGATATTGCCTACCACCATGACAAGGTCGAGCGTGGCTTTGACGAGTTGATCAACATCTTTGGTTCGGATCATGGGGGTTATGTCTCGCGTCTGCAGGCGGCAGTCTCTGCCCTTTCAGACCGCAGGGTTCCCCTTGATGTCAAACTTGTCCAGCAAGTGAATGTCATTGACAGGGGTGAGGTCCTGCGCATGTCCAAACGCAAGGGAGATTTTGTCCTCCTCAGCGAGGCGATCAATGCCGTCGGTGCGGATGTGACCCGTTTTGTCATGCTCATGCGTCGCAACGAAGCCGTTCTTGACTTTGACTTCGAGAAGGTCCGGCAGCAATCCCGTGACAATGCCGTCTTTTATGTCCAGTATGCGCATGCCCGGGTGTGTTCACTCATCCGACGGGCCGCTGAGGCCGGTCTTGAGGTCGATGACGATACGCTCATCCTTGCCGCCCGCCCCATTCTGGACAACCCGACCCATCTTGCTCTCATGCAAAAGATCGCGGAATGGCCCCGAATTGTCGAGATGGCTTCACGCCATCACGAACCGCACAGGATCGTCTTTTTCCTGACAGATCTTGCAGCCGGTTTCCATGCCATGTGGACAATGGGCGGTGACCGTCCGGAGTTGCGATTCCTGCTGCCGGGTGATGATGACGGAACCCTTGCCCGACTCGCGCTGGCCCGTGCGCTGGCCATCGCCATCGCTGCTGGGTTGGATATACTCGGCGTCCGCCCGGCGACGGCGATGTAAATGATCGCCCGGACCGTCTGAAAATGCCATGACGATCATGATTGGGCAGCCGGAGCGGAACCGGGAGGAGACACGCTATGGCGCGGGTCTTCGCAAACTGCAGCAGCGCTCCCGTGATACAATCCGTCGAATCATCATTCTCCTCTCCCTGATTGCCATCGTGGTTCTGGTGAAAATTTCCGTCGATTATTACCGGTCTGCCGGAGACATCCCGGTCTTCAGTGCGGAAGGGTTGCCCATGTGGCACAAGCCGACTGAACAGGGTGGTGCAAAAACAGAATATACCGAATTTGCCCTGAATCGGATTATCAGCGGGATGGGACAACAGGACACGCCCTCGATCGTAACACTCGCACCACAACAGCAGGGACTTGCAGCCGATATCCTGTCTCCCCGAGCCTTGCGGGCTCTTGAGCGCAGGGCGGCAGCCGGGGCCACTGATACAATGTCCGGGGAGAGTGCAGAAGTGCCCGTGCAAGGCACTGAATCCAGGGGGGCTGATCAACCCGTGACGGAGAATTCCGCGGCCCAATCTGCCCCGGAGTCACCTGAATCCGAACCACCGCTTGATATCGGGGATGTCATTGCAGACATTCTCAGCGGTCGTTCCGGGATCTATACCGGGGTCGAAATGGTTCCCGAATCAGTCCTGGGGGGAACCTATGTGGCTCAGGTCGGCATCTATTCTGAACGGGAACAGGCCGCCAATCGTCTGATTGAGCTGCTGAACAGTTTTCCCGAGCTCCTTGGTGCCACGAACTGGATGATTGAGCCGTTCATGCTGGCAAACCGCCGCAGCCATCGATTGCGCTTTCTTGGCTTTACGCATTTCAGCGATGCCCGGACATTCTGCAAGAAGCTGGTGACCAGGGGTGTCGAATGCATTCCGACAACCGTCTTCTAGGATCGATTGCTGTGCCGATTGACAGGGATGGGGGATCGTGAGGCAAATCCGCAGATGGCGGGGGCATTGCTGATGCGGGTCCCGACCATCCGACCGCAGGACTCCCCGCCGGAGCCGCAGGTCCTGCATGTGGACACAGAAGAATATTCCGGTCCGCTTGATCTCCTCCTGGAGCTGGCCCGTCAGCAGCGTGTCGATCTCTCGCGCATATCAATCCTGGATCTCGTTGACCAGTATCTGGCTTTTGTTGATCAGGCAAAGTCACTGAAGATCACCCTGGCGGCTGACTATCTGATCATGGCGGCCTGGCTGGCCCTGCTCAAGTCCCGACTGCTCCTGCCGGAGGAGAAAGAGGATGAACTCTCGGCCGAAGAACTGACAAGGGCGCTCACATGGCGGATGCGGCGTTTGAGTGCGATGCGCAGTGTCGCCGACAAACTCGTTCGCCGTGCCCGGTTGGATCAGGATTTTTTTGGTCGCGGTGAACCGGAATCTGTGATTGTGCACCAGCAAAGACAGACTGTGACCAGTCTGTATGATGTCCTGCAGGCCTATCTGCGGGTGAAGGCTCGCGATGATTACAGGCCACCACAGCTTGCAGCTGAAGAGATTGTCACGATCAGCCAGGCCATGGACAACATAACAGGTCATCTCGTCGCGTTGACTGACTGGGCAGCGCTTCACCATCTTTTGCCTGCCAGCTGGCGGACAACCCGGAGCCGGACCCGATCTGCGACCGCATCAACGCTGGTTGCCACCCTGGAACTCGCCCGCCTCGGGAAGCTGGAGATCCGTCAGTATGTGACAAGTCAGGCTCTGGAAATCAGGGCAAGGATTGAAAGACATGTCTGAAACCTCATGCACGAAGGATGAACATGAGACGGTATCCACTCCGGGCATGACAACCGACAAAATGATCGAGGCGATCCTTTTTGCCAGCCGTGAACCGATGACTGTTGCCGATATCGCTGCCCGCCTCCCCGATCGCACTGATGTGGCAAGGGAACTTGCGGAACTTGCGCGGTGGTATGATGACCGGGGAGTCAATCTTGTGCAGGTCGGCAAGAGCTGGGCCTTCCGGACATCTCCGGCACTGGGCTTCCTGATGACAGTTGAAAAAGTCGTTCCGCGCAAACTGTCACGGGCCGCCCTCGAGACACTCGCGATCATTGCGTATCATCAACCTGTGACACGGGCCGAAATCGAGGAAGTGCGCGGCGTGGGTGTTTCCCATGGCACAATCCGTATCCTGATCGAATGTGAATGGATCAGTTTCGGTCAACGGCGTGATGTGCCGGGACGTCCGGTTACCTATGTGACCACCCTGCATTTTCTTGATCATTTTGGCCTGACGTCAGTCAATGACCTGCCCGATCTCGAGGAAATGCGGAGTGCCGGTCTTCTGG